>JANMLE010000938.1:0-2032 GCA_031372385.1 Planctomycetota bacterium
GTCCCATTCGCGGTCTCCCTCAATTCGCTGTCGCCTCTTCGTCCTGACGGAGAGATCGACAGCGAATTGAAGGAGACAGCGCATGTCGGAATCGGAGACGAACTCCCAGGGACAAGCATCGAACAGGGACTCGATCGTCGAGTTGTATGGAGACCACTGAGACAAGCTCGGTGGGGTCGCTTGATTGAGGATTCGTTCGATCGCCCGGTCCGGACGGAACTTGTCGGACGGCCATTCTTCCCGTCCGCACATGTCAATTCACAGTCACCACCCGCGGGGTGGCCGCTGGCGGCCGGATTTCCGCCACCGTGAGGTTGAGCGTCATGCGTCGGTACATCACAAAGATTCCAGCCCGATGGTCGGAGATGTCTCCGACCCGGCGCGGCGTGTTCCTGGTCGTGGGGGCCGTGTGCCTGATTGGCGCCCTGGCGCTGATGGCGCTGGCGGTCGACATCGGAGTCGCCTCGCTGACCAAGTCGCAAATGCAGAGTGCGGTGGACTCCGCGTCTTTGGCGGCGGCGATGGAGATCAACACGGCCCTCGCCAGCGCGGGGACCAGCGTCACCAACACGTTTGCGTACGCCCAGGAGCAGGCCCGGACCAAGGCGGCGGCTGTGGCCAAGTTGAACAACGTCCATGTCAACGCGACGACCGACGTCAAGTTTGGCCGCCGGTATTACGACAGCGCCTCCAAAAAGTACCTGATCGATTGGAATGCCGGGTCGAGTCAGACCAACGTGGTCAAGGTGATCGCGCGGCGCGACAACTCCACCAAGAACGCACCCGATGCCAAGGTTCCGTCGCTGTTCGCCGTGGGATCGGGCGGCACGGTGCTCCGGACCGAGGCCGTGGCCTTCATCGATCCGCGCGACATGGTGATCGTGCAGGACTTCTCGCGGTCGATGAACTTCGACAGCTACTTCACTGACGAAGTCACCACCGGACTGACCAAGGCGCAAATCGAAGAAGCCCTGGCATTGGTCTGGAGCGACTTGCAACCGCTCACGCTGGGGACGATGACCTACACACCGCAGTACTTTTCGCAGGCGGTGACGACCAGCGGCGTGACCGGCAGCGTGACGTTCATGGGAACGACCGTGGCCGTCACGAACACGACCGGGTTGGCGAACGTCAAACTGACATTTTGGAACAACCTGACGCAAACGATCACCATCAGTGGCACGACCACCACGACGGGCACCTATGCGGGAACGGGCAGCAACGCCGGACAGCGCGTCTCGTCGGTGACTCTGACCGCCTACCAGGTGGGGAGCACGACCAAGACCGTCGCCTTGACCACTCACAGCACCACGGTCGCCAATGTCATGGCCAAATTCGGCTTGACGACCGGCAACTACCCGTATGCCGGCGGCAGTTGGTCGGACTACATCACCTACGTGCAGACTTGCAACGCCCCGGCCGGATACGGGTACGCCCTGCCCGCGTACGGATACATGGACATGTACGGGGGCATGACCTTCCTGTGCTACATCATGCGGAGCTACCCCACTCACGCGAGCAACAAGGATCTGTGGAAGACCCGGCACTATCCGTTCCAGGCCTGCAAGGACGGCCAGCAACTGCTGTGCGATTTCCTGACGGGCCTCGGCTTCGACGACCGCCTGGGAATGGTCAGCTACGACACCAGTCACCGGATGGAGACGACGCTGAATGACACGAACCCGGCCTTCCCGCACATCGACATCTCCGCCAACCCGATGACAAAGGACTACGCGACGATCGCCAACCTGATGAATTACAAGCAGGCGGCCTATTACAGCAGTTCCACGAACATGGGTGGCGGGATGAAGGACGCCATCGCCATGCTCGACCAGTACAAGCGCGATGGATCACGTCCGGCGATCATCCTGATGACGGACGGGCAGGCCAACACGATCGATTCGGGGGAGAGCACCTCGCTGCCGACCGGTTGGAACTGGAACACAATGTTCGACTACAACGGCGACGGCACCGCGGACTTCTCGTCCTCCGACACGCAGGTGACCTACGTGCTGTCGAAGGTGAAGATCGC
>JANMLE010000962.1:0-3394 GCA_031372385.1 Planctomycetota bacterium
TCGAAGCGATGCGATTGACGAGGCCCGGTCACTTTGAATTTGAGTTGGCCGCGGCGGCAGATTATCTCTACCTGCGCAGCGGAGCCCGCGGACCGGGCTATCGGCCGATCGTGGCCAGCGGCGCGAACATCTGGAACGCCCACTACTACCGCAACGACAGCATCCTGCAGAATGGCGACCTGATCCTGATGGACTATGCCCCCGATGTCGGCGGCTACACCAGCGACATCGGCCGCATGTGGCCCGTAAACGGCACGTACTCGCCCGTCCAGCGCGAGCTGTACGGCTTCGTCGTCGAGTACCAGAAAGTCCTCTTGAAAACGATCCGCCCGCAAGTCCTCACCGCCGACCTGGCCCACGAAGCCGCCGAGGCCATCCGCCCCGCGTGGTCCTCGTGGCCGTGGTCGAAGCCCGCCTATCGCGACGCCGCCCTGAAGATGATCGACAGCGAAGTCGCCTTCACGCACCCCGTCGGCATGTGCGTGCATGACGTCGGCCACTACAAGCCCCAGCCGCTGCAACCGGGCCTCGTCTTCGCCCTCGATCCCCAACTGTGGGTCGAGGAAGAACAACTCTACATCCGCGTCGAAGACACGATCGTCATCACACCCGACGGCGTGGAATCCATGACGAAGGACGCGCCACTCGAACTGGACGAGGTCGAACGAATCGTCCAAGCTGGTCGATGATCGCCTCCGTTGAACCAAGTCACCTCGGACGGAGATGAACCATGCTGTGGGAACTCTTTCAGATGAGCCGCATCGAGCAGTCCAATTGGAATGCGGCCGATGCCAAGCATTCGGCGCGGGAAGCTCAAGGTGATGCGCGGCAGCTTCAACAGACGGTTCGCGTGCTGGAACAGCAGTGCGAGCGACTGACTCTCGCCGCGATGGCGATGGCCGAAATCCTGCGGGATCGGTTGGGAGTCACAGAGCCTGAGATCGAAGCCAAGCTCGTCGAGATCGACCAGCGCGATGGACGTCTGGATGGTCGGTTCCGTTCCTCGAATACACTGTGTCCACAGTGCCAGCGGCCCAACGGATTCAACCGTCGTCACTGTTTGTACTGCGGAACCGAACTGGCAACGGAATCGTTCCTCTTTAAGTCTGGCAATGGCGCAGACGACGAACAACATCCCGGCGACCAGCCAATCGAGTCAACAAAATGACCTCGCTCCTTCTCGCCGATGTCGTTTGGCCCGCCCTCTACCTGGCCGATCGAATGCTTGGGCTCGAAGTGATTGTGCTGGGGCTGTGCCTCGAAGCCGCGCTCTTTCACTGGGTGTTTCGGATGACTTGGAGGCGAGTCTTTCTCGTGACGTTCGTGATCAACCTGGTTTCATCCGTGGTCGGTGTCATGCTTTTACCGGCGTGGGGTTGGTATTGGACTGATGCCACTCTGAAACGAGATGCCCAATTTGGTTGGGGGACGTTCAATCCCCTGAGTTGGGCGGAAACGTATTGCTTCGCGTGGTTGCTCACGACGCTCGTGGAATGGCTTCCGTTGCGGCTCATGGTCGGACGACAAAAGCATCTGTTGTGGGTGCTCCTCGCGGCAAACTTCCTTTCGGTGGGTGTCGCGTACCTGAGCTTCAACGTCGTGCCCCCGAGAGCAGATCGGTGGTTTTACATCGAGATGTTCCAATTCATTCCGATGCTTGATTAGCCTTCGGTCATTGACCGAGTTGTGGCGAATGGACTCGCGTGGATGTCAGCGTATTCGCTTCAGCGAATGGGGCCGCCGAGACGAAGCCATCGGCCGCATAATCGTAGCGGGCGCATCAGACATCCGATTCTGTCGCGGATCGTGACCGTGCGTGCTGGGATCGCGTGGGCAATGTCGGTAGAGTCTGGGGATGACTCACAAATTGTTTTCAGAATTGGGCCTTTCCCCCGAAGTGCAAAAAGCTGTCGAACGGATGGGGTTCGAACAGGCGTCGCCGATTCAATCGGAGGCGATTCCCCCGCTGCTGGCAGGCCGCGACGTGATCGGGCAGTCGCAGACCGGCTCGGGCAAGACCGCCGCGTTTGGCATCCCGGCCGTTGAACTGGCCGATCCGACGAACCGGGCGGTTCAAGTCCTGATGCTCTGCCCCACGCGGGAACTGGCGTCGCAGGTGGCCGAGGAAATCGCCAAGCTGGCCGCCTTCAAGAAGGGCGTGCGCGAACTGCCGATCTTCGGCGGACAGAGCTACGAGCACCAGTTTCGTGGCTTGAAGGCCGCGCCGCAGATCGTCATCGGAACTCCGGGCCGGCTGATCGACCACATCAACCAGGGAACCCTGAAGCTCGACCAGGTGAAGATGGTTGTGCTCGACGAAGCCGACCGGATGCTCGACATGGGGTTCCGCGAGGACATCGAAAAGATCCTCGAAACGGTTCCCAAAGATCGCCAGACGGTGCTGTTTTCAGCCACGGTCCCGCCGCCGATCCGCAAGATCATCGAGCGGTTCACCCGCGACCCGGTCACCGTGCGCATCGAAGCCACGGCGATGACCGTCCCCGCGATCGAACAGACGTACGTCGAAGTCGACTATCGTTCCAAGACCGAAGTTCTCTGCCGGTTGCTCGACCTGCACGACGTCCGCTACGGGTTGATCTTCGGCTTCACCAAGATCCAGGTCGATCAACTGACCGAGACCCTGATCGCGCGCGGATACTCGGCCGACAAACTGCACGGCGACATGACTCAGGTGATGCGCGAGCGCGTGATGAAGCGGTTCCGTGAACGGAAGATCGAATTGCTCGTCGCCACCGACGTCGCCGCGCGCGGGCTGGATGTCGACGACCTGGAGATCGTCTTCAACTACGAACTGCCGCACGATGCCGAAGACTACGTGCATCGCATCGGCCGGACCGGCCGGGCGGGCAAGAGTGGCAAGGCCATCAGTCTGGTCAGCGGTCGCGAATACGGACGCCTGCAACAGATCATCCGGTTCACCAAGGCGAAGATCCCGCGCGAGTCGGTCCCGCGTCTGGAGGAACTGGAAGAGAAGCACGCCAACCGACTAGTCGAATCGCTGCACAACACGATCCAGGGGGGCGACTTCAAGCGGCAGGACAAGCTGCTCGAAGACCTGATCGAAGCGGGACATGCACCCGGTGAGATCGTGTCGGCGCTGATGCATCTGCTGGCGGGCGAGAGCTCCCGCTCCCCCGAACGGATTCCCGAAGACGACCCGCGGCAGCAACGCCGGCCGCCGCGCGAACGTCCGTTCGACGACCGGCCACCGCGCCCCCAGCGCGAAGAGGGTCGGCCCTTCGAACGTCCCGGCACTCCGCGCGAGATGACGTCGCGCTCGTTCGATGTCGGTCCGGCACCGCGCATCGATGAGACCGGCGTCTGGTTGAAATTCAACATCGGCGACAACGCCGGTGCCGCACCGGGCGACTTC
>JANMLE010001869.1:0-1071 GCA_031372385.1 Planctomycetota bacterium
GTCGGTCTTGGTCTCCTTCATCATCGTCGCGATCCGGCCGTTGTCGGCCCGCAGTTTGTTGTGGACGACCGGGCCGTTGATCATCTGCAGCGCCTGTGACAGGTTCGATTCGCTCGACCGTTCGCACTGGCACGCCATCTCGCGCTGTGGCTGACCGAAGACTTTCAGGAAGTAGTGGTCGGTCGGGGGATCGGCCAGTTCGCACGCCCGCGTTCCCAGCGGCATGCCGGGGAACTGCTCGGGGACGTTCGTTACCGCACAGATCCCGTCCAGCAGTTGTTCGGCCGACAGCAGTCGCGTGTTGGCGTGCGAACAGTAGATCTCGTCGTCCTTGTTGAACGGGTTCTTGCGAGAGCTCAGTTGATACGTGCGGCTGTTGCAGATCGTGCGGATGGCCCACTTCTGGCTGAAGCCGTTCGTGGCGAACTGCTTCGACAACTCTTCGATCAGCCGGGCATTGGACGGCGGGTTGGAGTCGCGGAAGTCGTCGACCGGTTCCACGATTCCGCGGCCCATCAGGTGGCCCCAGATCCGGTTCACGACGCTCTTGGCGAAGAACGGATTCTCGGGCGCGGTCAGCCACTGGGCGAAGACCACGCGGCGATCCTGATCGGGCGGCACATCGACGTCACCCTTCAGCAGCAGGTGAACTTTCATCTGCTTGCTGGTGCGCGGCTGCGTCACCTCGCCCGCCCCCTGCGTGAAGATGACCTCTTCGTCGGCGTCGACCGAGTTCTTCCGGCCGACGCGGGCGAACGCCGCGGCGATGCCGTAGTAGTTGTCCTGCGTCCAGCGCTCGAACGGGTGGTTGTGACACTTCGCACACTGGATGCGCACGCCGAGGAACAACTGGGCGGTGGTTTCGGTGGCGTCCAGTGGATCGCGGCTCGCGCGCCAGAAGTTGGCGGGCGGGTTCTCGAACACGCTGCCATTCGCGGTCAGCAACTCGCGGGCGAATTGGTCGAGCGGCTTGTCGGTCCGGATCGACTCGTAGATCCATTCGCGGAACTTGTGGACGCCCGCCGTCTTCAGTTTCTTGCTGTTGGACCGCAGGACGTCGGCCCATTTCAG
>JANMLE010000984.1:0-1933 GCA_031372385.1 Planctomycetota bacterium
AACGTAATTCCCACGCCCTTCGAAGACTCAGGGCGTGCCACGCGAGTTCCGTTTTCAAACTGACCCACCACCCGATCAGGCCGTGCGCAGAAAAGCAAACACCCGTGACGTGGAACGGATTTCCAATCCGTCCGGCGTTGACGGACGGATTGGAAATCCGTCCTACGGGAGATCATTGCGGCCGACGTCCCTCATCGCCAGACTGACTCGCGTGACCCTCGTCGCCGTTGTTGCCCCTGTTTCTGGAAGGACGATCTCCATGACGAACAACAAACTCAGCCGTCGCTCGTTTCTGGCGGCCTCGACCGTTTTGGCCGCCCCCTATTTCGTGCCGTTCCGGGCCTTCGGGGCCAATGATCGGATCGTCACCGCACACATTGGCGTCGGCGGGCAGGGATTGAGCAATCTGAATGGTCTGCTCGGCAAAGGCGTGTCACCCGCGGCGATTTGCGACGTGGACAGCGACCACCTGGCCAAGGCGATGAAGCTGGTCACAGACAAGGGGCACGCCTGCGAAGGGTATCGAGACTACCGGAAGATTCTGGAGCGGAAGGACATCGACGCCGTGGTCGTCTGCACGCCGGATCACTGGCACGCGCTGCCGACGATTCATGCCTGTCAGGCGGGCAAGGATGTCTATTGCGAGAAGCCGTTGTCGCTGACGGTGGCGGAAGGGCGGCGGATGGTCGACGCGGCGCGGACCAACAAACGGATCGTGCAGACCGGTTCGCAACAGCGATCCGATGACCGCTTCCGAACGGCCTGCGAACTCGTTCGCTCGGGGCGGCTCGGCAAGATCACCGAGGTGCAGGTCGGGCTGCCGGGCTCAAACTTCTCCGGCCCGCCCGTCCCCGATTCCGAGCCCCCCGCGGTGCTCGATTACGACCTGTGGCTCGGCCCGGCCCCGCAGCGTCCGTACAACCAGAAGCGGGTCCATTACAACTTCCGGTTCTTCTGGGATTACTCGGGCGGCCAGATGACCAACTTCGGAGCCCACCACATCGACATCGCGCAGTGGGGCCTGGGGATGGACGACTCCGGTCCCGTCAGCACCGAGGGAACCGCCGAGTTTCATCCCGAGAAATGGTACGAAGTGACCAAGTCCTGCCGGATCATTCACACGTACGCGACGGGCGTCAAGCTGATCGTCGCCCAAGGCCATAAGGACATCACGGGCGGCGTGACATTCATCGGCGAGAACGGCACGATCCACGTCGATCGCGGTTCGATCATCGGCAGTCGCAAGGAACTGTTGGAGCCGCTCGGTGACGACGCCGTCAAGCTGACCAAGAGCGCGAATCACCACGCCAACTTCCTGGCCTGCATCCGCTCCCGCGAGTTGCCGATCTGCGACGTCGAGATCGGACATCGTTCGGCCACGGTCTGCCATCTGAGCAACATCGTCGCGCGACTCGGCCGCAAGATCCAATGGGACGCGACCAAGGAAACCATCATCGGCGACACCGAAGCAGCTGCGATGCTGTCACGCCCGTATCTCCAACCGTGGTCGCTGGTGTAACGACCACGGCGGGGTGGCCCTGCTTGGTGCATTGAAGAGTACGAGTGTGCCACTGCTTCGGAGTCCTCGGAAAAGCAGTGCGAGTGGCGATTCAATTCTCCGATGGCACTGCTTGTCCCAAGGCGGCCAAGCAGTGGCACGCCGTCTCTTCCGCACGGATCAAGCCGGGCCACCCAGCCCGGGCCACCCAGCCCAAAGAACTTAACCAAGGGTCGGTCTTCGCCGGCTCTTCGTGGCGACGTTGGGGCGATTGAGGTCGATGACGAACGAAATACTGAGTTCGTCAAAGGCCCGCATCAGGGTGCCGATGTCTGACGACATTTCCAGTTCACGTTCTTCGGTGTAGAGCGGAGCCAGGCGATAGAGTTGAACCAGTTTTCCGTTGCTGGCAGTTCCGTTCTTCATGCTGGCCGG
>JANMLE010000994.1:0-9960 GCA_031372385.1 Planctomycetota bacterium
GGCCAGGCAGACTTCGAGGCATTGTCGGGTCAACTCAAACTTCCGCTCGCACGGCTGGTAGCAATCGGTCACGCCCGAGAAGGAGATCTCTTCCGGCACCCACGCCGCGCGCGCCAGCCAGTCCTGTAGCAGCGTCGCCGCCTTGTGCTTGACGAAGATCTTGGATTCGAAGTCGATCCCCGCGTTCAACCCGAGGTACTCGTGATACGGCCGCGCATAGCAGTACGCGCAGCCGTGCTCGCAACCGCGGTACGGATTGACGCTGAACCGGAAGGGAACGTCGGGGCTGTCGTTCTCGCTGACAATGCTCTTGGAATCGTCGGCCAGAAACTGCGTTGGAACCCGACGCAGCTCTTCAACAAACTCGGCATCGTTCTCGAAGTCGGCGTAGTCGGGGATCGAGTAGACCTTGGCGAACCGGTTCGGTGGCTCTAGCGCGGAGCCGCGACCATGAGGATGCAAATCGAACGTTGCCATCGAGATTCCTTTCCATTCACCCCTTCAGTTCGACTCAACGCGTGACGAGCTACCGTCTCTTGCCCTCGTTCCCTCGCTTCCGAGTCCGGATGCAATTGCGTCAGCGATGAATCCAACTACGACTCCGGCAATTATTCCGAAGACGCTGTAAGAAACTGTCTCCCACATTTGAGAGATCTGGTCTCCGCCTTTGACCGCCGGATCTAAGGCGCCACCGATCAGCGCGCCCACGATTGTGCGGGGAATCAACCATCCGCATTGGATACGAGATGCAAGTATCAGGAACAGCACAAAGTAAGTCGCGAGCAGAATTGACCGGAAGTCTGCACCAACGAACGCAGAATAAACTGCCACACAAATCATCGACACGGCAAGACGAATGCTCAGGATTCGACTCTTCGCTGACGACTGTCGCGAGTCGGAAATTGTTGGTTCCATTTCTTGCCACTTTCCGCCGGTGCCAACCGTCGGCATCTATACCACCCGCCACGGCAACGGTTCACCTCGCAGGCCGGCGTTCAGGTTGAGGACGGTCATCTCCTCCATCCGCCGACGAGTCCGGTTGGCCGCGCTCCCCAGATGCGGGGCAATGACGATGTTGTCGAGTTCCAGTAGCGGATGATCGCGCGGCAGCGGTTCGGGGGCGGTTACGTCCAGCGCGGCGCCGGCGATGCGTTTGGATTTCAGTGCGGCGAGCAACGCATCGTGATCGACCACCGCGCCGCGGGCGACGTTGACCAGAATCCCCGTCGGCTTCATCAGCGCCAATTCCCGCCGGCCGATCAGGTTGGTGGTCTCGGCCGTGAGCGGACAATTCAGCGTGACGAAATCACTCTCGCGCAGCAGGTCATCCAGCGAGGCGTACGTCACGCCGAGGTCACGCTCGGCTGCTTCATCGCGGTGGCGGTTGTGGTACAGGATCTTCATGTCGAACGCGCGGGCTCGCTTTGCCACTTGCTTGCCGATGCGGCCGAGTCCGACGATCCCCAGCGTGCTGCCCGAGACTTCGTAGCCGATCATGAACGACGGATCGTAGTGCGTGAACGCGGGCGAGCGGGCGAACTTGTCGCCCGACACGACGTTCCGAGCCGCCGCCAGCAACAAGGCCAGCGTCATGTCGGCCGTGGCAGCATCGAGGCACCCCGGCGTGTTGCCGACCAAGATTCCACGCGACCGGGCCGCCGCGCAGTCGATGTGATCGACGCCGACTCCATGATTACTGACCATCTTCAAGTGCGGAGTCCGATCCATCAGCGGGCCGTCCACGCGCGGGTGGCCATACGTGATGAAGGCGACAGCGCGGGCCAGCGCGGGGGACGTCGGGCTGTCGTCCCATTCCAGGATTTCAATCTCCGGACCCAGCATCTCCAACAAACTGGCCGGCAGGCCGTCGGCCATCACCGGAGTACGCTCAGTCGACATCGGCAGTCTCGCAACAACAGGGGAGGGATATGGCAGAAGGATGAATGCGGACGAGTGCAAAGTGAGAAGTGATCAGTGCAAAGTGCAAAGTGGTCGAGTGGAAGTGACGGTTCGAATGACAAACGGGTTCCCGGCAATGCGGTCCGGTGGTCGTCGCGCAAGCCTCGCCCTTGGAGGGGAATATCTTTCACTTTGCACTTTGCACTGATCACTTCTCACTTTGCACTGAATCTTTCGAGCCAGTCCGCGCGACGTCACCGCTACAGCGTCTTCAAGTATTCCAAGAGTGCGCGTTTTTCTTCCTCGTCCAGGACGTTGGGGAACGTATGTCCCGCTGCGCTCTTGCCCGGCAGTTTGGTGTCGAAGTAACGGCGTCGGTGGGACGGGAACTTCACGCTGGCGGGGAGCTTGTCGAAGGTCTCCACTTCCAAGCCGACGTGTTCGCGGTCGTAGCCGTCTTCCGTTCGCTTCCAGACGACGGGCCGGGCGTCGGGATGCAATAGATGCCACAGCGTGGGGACCGATCCGTTGTGGAGGTACGGGGCACTGGCCCAGATGCCGTCGAGCGGCGGGGCCACATAGCCAATCGGATCGACTTCGACCGGGTCCGCTCCAAAGCGACTGACCCAGCCATCCTTGATCCACTGGCGATGGCGTTTAGTCAGCGACTTCCAGCGAGTCGGGTCGGTGCCGATTTCGTCGAGTGCGATCGTTTGCTGTTCATATTTCCCGTTCGGTCCGTACGTCCCGTGGCAGCGCGAGCAGTTCTCTTTGAAGATTGTTTCGCCGCGCGACGCCAGATCGCGGTTGATCTCGAACGGGTACTTCGGCGGTTCGAGCGATTCGATCCACGCGAGCAGATCGGCAAAGTCCGGTTCCCATTGGGTCAGTGTTTCCAGCGGGACTCGCGGCAGCATGATGAACTGCATCAATGGCCGCGGCGTCTTCGGGGCGTGACCGTCGGCGTAGAGGGACCGTTTCTTATTCACGTTCCAAAACGGGGGAGCGTCGACATCGTGGTGCAGCAGTGGCGGCAGCTTCCGGTTCAGGTCCACCGACATGTCGGGATTGCGGTACGTCCCCAGGACGATGCCGAACACGACCGCGTTCGTGGTGCCGTTCGTCGTGTTCAGCGGCAGTTGCAGAGTTGCCAGATCCAGGTGCGACAGTTTCTTTCCCTGCATCAGTTTGACCAGCCGCGCGTCCTCGGTCAGCGTCTGCAAGGCCGTGTGTGAATTCGGCAGGCCGGGGATGATCTGTCCGGCCACCTTGCCGCCGTGACAGGCCAGGCAGTTCATCACCCAGTTGCCGTTGTCGCCCGCCACATATCCCAGCGCGGGCTTCGTTCCGTCGGTGTCTTCGGGGGACGGGATCAATCCGTAGTAGGAAAACGTCAGCTTGCGCCGGGCGGAGGGATTCGCTTTCTCAGCCTCGGACCGATCGGGTTCGGGCCAGGTTGTCCACAGGGCCGCGAACACCTCGTCATCGAAGTCCGGCGGCAGGTACTGATGCGTTCGCAGCAGTTCATAGCCGCGCGCTGCCGAGGGGAGACGCTCTTCGGCGGAAACGGAGGTCGTCAAACACAACACAATCACAGTGAACAGTCGTCGCATGCTTCGTCCAATCCTTGCACGTGGTCCGGACGGCAGGCCACGTCCATCGTGCGCGCCGGGATGCGGGTCCGCGCCGTATCGTAGTCTGCAACGTCAATGACGCCAGTCGTGCGGGGAGATTGTGAGCCCGCGCACATCCTGCTGGCTTGCGAATGCTGCCGTTTTTGCCCCGAAGTGGCGGAGGAAACCAGCCCAGGGCAAGCTCGCGCCGCGAGCGCCGCCCTGGGATCGGCAATCCAACGAATTGATGTGCCTTGAAGGGGCACGGGAAGATCTCGGCGTTCCGTAGCCCTTTCAGGCAACGCCGTTAAATTTTTTTCGTAGCGGAATTCGCAAGAATTCAGTGGCTTCGATATTCGACGAATGTTGGGAGTCGTCCTCCGCGAGCTGAATACTTGCGAATTCAGCTACAGCAAGAGGGTTAACGGCGTTGCCTTTCAGGGCAGACATCCGGAGTGTGGCAGTGACCCAGGGGGCGCTCGCCCGGCGAGCTTGTCCTTGTATCTGGGCTGATTTCCGTCGGCCCCATCGGGGCACGGCTTCCGAGGTGGTGTTCGTCCACGTTTGTAGCCGAATTCGCAAGAATTCGGATCGTCTGATTGATCGTCCGAATTCTTGCGAATTCGGCTACAGGCTTGGATTCTCGGCATTTCACACCGCGGACGCCCTGCCCCATCGGGGCGAAGAACATTTCACCCGCAATCCGGCCGTGTCGGCACATTGCAGATCGCTCATTCCTCCCGCTTCATTTTTCTGTCCGCCATTTTTCTGTCGCCCCACTCGTCGGGTAACATGCGGGCTCAAGATGGACCCGCCTCAATGGACTGCTGGCACAATGGCGCGCACCGTGTACGCGACGGCTCTGACGAAACTCGGGCAGCACGACGACGAGCATGTCGAATCGAGACCACTCGACTTCCGACTGATCGCGCGGCTGATGGGATACATGCGTCCGTACGCCCGGCAGCGGAACTGGCTGCTTGTGGCCGTGATGCTGCGGGCGGTTCAGCTTCCCGCGCTGTCGTGGGTGCTGGCGACCGTCATCAACGGACCGATTCAGCGGAATGATGTGACCGGAGTCGCCTGGGGCACCGCCGCGTTCGCCGCCGTGGCCCTGTTCACCCAGGTGACGATGCATTTCCGGCAGCGTTACGCGCTTGAACTGGGCGAGGCGGTCGTGTTCGATCTGCGGAACGCGATCTTCGCCCACTTGCAGCGGATGCCGATGAGTTACTTTCACCGGACGAAGGTGGGCCGGATCATCAGCCGGATGATCTCGGACATCGAAGACGTGCGGATCGGCGTTCAAGAGGTGTTGTTCGTCAGCCTGGTCGCCGCCGGTCAGATGGGAGTGGCGGCGACGATCATGCTGTGTCTCGATCCGGTGCTGTTTCTGTTGGTGCTGGGGTTGGCCCCCGTGCTGTGGGGGATCAACCGCTATTTCCACCGCAAGCTGAGCGTTGTGCTGCGGCAGATGCGTGAGTCGTTCAGCCGGGTCACGGCGACACTGGCCGAATCGGTGATCGGCATTCGCGTGACGCAGGGGTTTGTGCGGCAGCAGGAGAACGCCCGTCTTTTTGCGGATCTGGTCACGGATCACTCACACTACAACACCGCCGTCATGCGCACGCACGGCTTGTTCCTGCCGCTGGTGGAGTTGAACACGCAGATCTTCGTCGCGCTGTTGCTGGTCATCGGCGGTTGGCGGGTGCTGACGCACGGCACCGCGTCCGACGTGGGAGAGCTGGTCGGCTTCTTCTTCATGGCCAACGTGTTCTTCGCGCCGCTGACGATTCTCGGCAACCAATACAACCAGGCGATGACGGCGATGGCCGGAGCCGAGCGGTTGTTTGCACTGCTCGATCGTGAGCCCGAATGGCAGGACGCGCCTGATGCCGAACCGGTCACGCGACTGGAGGGACATGTCGAATTCGAGCACGTCACCTTCGAGTACGATCCGGGACGGCCGGTGCTGCACGACATCTCCTTTGCGGTCCGGCCGGGTCAGACGATCGCGCTCGTCGGTCACACGGGAAGCGGCAAGACGTCGATCATCAATCTGCTCGCCAAGTTCTATCTGCCGACCGGCGGCCGGGTGCTGATCGACGGCCGGGACTTGAACCGTCTGCAAAGCGAGTCGTTGCACCGCCAGTTCGGTCTGGTGTTGCAACAGAACTTCCTGTTCATGGGGACCGTGGCGGACAACATTCGATTCTCCAAGCCCGATGCCACGACCGACGAACTGCGGGACGTGTGCCGCCGACTCGATTGCCTGGATCTGATCGAATCGCTGTCGCAGGGGTTCGATACGCTCGTCGGAGAGCGCGGGGGCCAACTGTCTCACGGCGAGCGGCAGATGGTCTGCTTCGCCCGGGCGCTGCTGGCCGATCCGCGCCTGCTGATCCTCGACGAAGCGACCAGCAGCATCGACCCGCAAACGGAGGTGCGGCTGCAGAAGGCCCTGTCCGTGCTGCTGAGCGGACGGACCAGCTTCGTCGTCGCGCACCGGTTGAGCACGATTCGCCATGCGGACCAGGTTCTGGTTCTCGACCACGGCCACTTAGTCGAGCACGGCACTCATCAGGAATTGCTGACTGCTGAAGGGGCGTACGCCCGGCTGTACGAACGTTTCGCCCGCGCCGGGTAACGAGTTCATCGTGTCTCCCGGATGATCCCTGGCCGAAGAAGAGCCGCGCTGTTCGTAGCTGAATTCGCAAGAATTCAGCGAAACTTCGGACCACAACCTGAGTTCTTGCGAACTCAGCTACGACGCCGTGAATGATCCGGGCTCGCCCAATCGATCGCTCCGTCAGACTCGCTTTCATCCCGCGGAATCGCCGCGATCGTGGCAATCGGAACCGGCGCGCGAAGGTTGTCCGGTTATCCGGGATGGTTCCCCGGCTTCAAAATTGTTGCAGTTTGACCACCACAGGAACCCGGCCTATATTCAATTTCGACAACGCGGCTGTCGTCGTTGGGCAACACCCGATGCCGACGTGCCACAGGGATTCGAGGGCCGCAATGTCCGCCAACGTCTGCTTCGAGGGGGAGTGGGCGGGATCGGCGGATATTTCGTGGTCTCATCGAATCCGGGGGAACCTGTATGTCTTTCTCAACACTCATTGAGTGGGCGCTGGTTGTTTGGGTGGCGGCTTCGGCCGTCGGAATTTCTGGTTCTCCCATACTGCTCGCCAGGGACAACACTCCCGCGGCGGCGGCCACCGAACCGGAAACGGAATCGCGTGCGGTCACCGAGGGGAACCAGTTTCGCGGCGACCATCACTGGGCCGAAGCGATTGACCATTACGACAAGTCGCTGAAGAAGTGGCCCGAGAACGACTCGCTGAAGCAGGGGCTGCGCCAGTCCAAGATTCACTTCTCGATCGAGCGGCGTTACTCGGATCGCACCTTCCTGGATTCCATGCTGCCGCTGTCACGTCCCGAATCGATGACGTATCTCGACGACGTACTGGACAAGGTTCGCAAGTACTATGTCGAACCCGTGACCCCAACCTCGTTCGTGGCGCACGGCACGGAAAGCCTGTACTTTGCGCTGGCGAACGACAAGTTTCTGAAACGCAATCTGCCGAATGCCAAAGCCGACCGGGTCACCACAATGCGAAAGACACTGCGAAACGCCTATTGGAACAAGGCGGTCAACGGTCAGGATCAGGCGCGGCGAACGGTCATCGAACTGTGCGACCTGACGAATCGCGAACTCGGTTTGTCCGCAAGTGCCGTCGTGATGGAGTTCGTGTTCGGGGGCTGCAATTCCCTCGACGATTACAGCAGCTACCTGACGCCCGGCAAATTGAACGACCTGTACAACAACATCGACGGCGAGTTTGTCGGGATCGGGATCGAGATGAAATCGGAATCGGGCAAGGGACTGCTGTTGGTCAACGTGCTGTCTGAGAGCCCGGCCGAAGAGGCGGGTGCCTTGGCGGGTGACTTCATCGTGCAGATCAACAGTGTCGATTGCCGCAAGATGTCGACCGAAGAAGCGGCCTCACTGCTGCAGGGACAAGCGGGAAGCCGGTTGCAACTGACGCTCGCCGACCCGAAAACCTCCGAAGAACGCCGAGCGACGCTGATTCGCCGGGCGGTGAAGGTCAAGAGCATCCCCATCGTCAAGATCATCGACCGGGCGAACGGGATCGGTTACATCCGCATGACGGGCTTCCAGAAGAACACCACCGAGGAACTCGATGCCGCGCTGCTGAAACTGAATGCGGATGGCATGCGAGCCCTGATCTGGGATGTTCGGGGAAACCCAGGTGGCCTGCTCACCGCCGCCGTCGAAGTCCTCGATCGCTTCATCGCCGACGGAGTGCTGGTCTCCACGCAGGGACGGATCGCGGATCAGAACTCAACGTACTCGGCCCGCGTGCCGGGAACTTGGAAGATGCCGCTGGTGCTATTGACCGACGGAGACAGTGCCAGTGCCAGTGAAATCGTGGCGGGCGCGATTCACGATCACCATCGGGGAACCATCGTCGGCCGCAAGACGTACGGCAAGTGGTCGGTCCAGAGCATTCTTCATGGTCACGCCGAATCCGGGTTCCGCCTGACGACCGCCAAGTTTTACTCACCCAACGGGCAGACGTACGGCAAGGTCGGCATCAAGCCGGATATCGAAATCGCCGCCGGGGAACCGACCCGCGCGGCCTATCGCGGCCGGCGAAACGATCCTTTGGAAGACGATCGCGACATCGAAGCGGGACTGGATGTTCTTCGGAAGCAAATGGCCAAACGATGAGTGACGGGCAGGAAGCATGGCTCTACTCCGGACGGGGCGTCGCACCGACGCTCCGTTGGTCGTTTACCGCCGATGCTCCGCTCACAGACCTGCGGTTGGCGCGTGAGACCGGCGAAGTCCTGGTGGCCGATCTCTCCGGCGGCCTGTATCTGCTGGATCGCCGCGGCCGGGTCGTCTCGTTGATTCGCACGCGCCACGTCATCCAGCGGATGGCTTGGGCCGACACCGGGATTGGCGGCGCCGCGGCCTTCGACGATCGGACCGTCGCCTGGTTCGATCGCAAGCTGCAGTTCGACTGGACCCGCGAAGTTCCCGACGACATCCTGGCGATCGCGATGGACCCGCACGGCACGCACCTGGCCGTCTCGATGGCCGACGGCGTGACGGCGATCTTCACCTCCGAAAACAAAAAAGTCAGCCGCTTCGAAACCATCCGTCCGTTGCGGTATCTGCAACTGCTGACGACCGAGGCTCATCTGATGGCGGCGGCCGAGCACGGACTGGTGGGACGCTATTCGCTGCGCGGCGAAGCGATCTGGTCTGAGAAGCTGTGGTCCAACGTCGGCGATCTCGCGGCGTCGGGTGACGGTCGCAACCTGTTCCTCGCCGGCTTCATGCATGGAGTGCAGTCGTACGACGGCGAAGCCGGGACCACACGCGGCGCGTTCGTCCCGTCCGAAGGGACCGTGTCGCTGGTGGCGTGCGCCTACGCCAAGCGGCAACTCGCGGCGGCGACTCTCGAACGGCAACTGTTCGCGGTCAACGATGCCGGTGAATCGGTGTTCAACCTGACGCTGCCGGAGGATCTCAGCCGGATCGTGATGTCACCGCTGGGCGACTGGATCGTTCTCGGCTTCGCCTCGGGTCGGGTTGTCCGTCTCGACTACGGTCGGTGATTGCGCGTGGCGCGCGCCACGGATTCCGGTCGACATTCGACTGACAGGCCGAGCCCGGATTATTCATGGCCCTCAAAGAGCCGCGACCGTGAGGGAGCGATCCGCAAGGACTTGACCGCTACCTCACGGTCACGGCTCGACTGACGCGCTGTTCGTAGCTGAATTCGCAAGAATTCAGCGGAACATTGCACCACGACCTGAGTTCTTGCGAACTCAGCTACGACGTCATGAATAATCCGGGCGAGTGGCGACGGGCTACCGGCCCCCTTCTCCCAACCGCTGCAGCACGATCTCCGCCATCAGCGGATGCAGTCCCAAGTGGGGGCAGAGCACGAACTCGGCCTGCGGGAATTCTGCCGCCAGTGCGGCCCGCTGACTTTCCAGATCGTGGACCACATGCATTCCCGCCGAGAGAAAATATGGCAGCATCAATACCCGCCGCGCCCCGCGTTCGACGCAGTTCCGTCCGCCGGCGGCGATCGTCGGTTCCGTCACTTCCAGGTACGAGACTTCGACGATCCGGAATCCGCCGCGCTCGGCCACCAGTTGCGCGAGTTGGACCAGATCATCGTTGGCTGCGGCGCGCCGGCTGCCGTGGGCAATCAACAACACGGCGGTCTGCGGATCGGGGGTGGGCATGGTCGGCGATTCGACGAGGGTGGTGCTGCGGAGTCACCCGTCCCGTCGGCGGAGCGACGGGACGCAGTGAGAACCCCGAACACAACACGATGGTTCTCACGGACAGTTACTTGTGCTTCGAGTGCGTCCGCACGATAGCATTCCCACTCTGACT
>JANMLE010000996.1:0-2719 GCA_031372385.1 Planctomycetota bacterium
CAGCGCGTAGAGTTTGTCGTGAAACGAAAGTTGTGCTGTGGACATGCGGAGAAGCCTTCCCTGCCGACGTGTTGACTGGTTTCCACCCAACGGGTTTTCAGTGCCCGGTCCGACATCCCCCCAATGACATCCATCACGGACGCCATCCGGGGAAGAACAGGTGCGGGGGGAGTATATCGAAGGAGGTTGTCGTCTTCGAGTTACCGGCCCCGTCGCACGTCGCGGCCATTCGGCAACCCACAGCGGAATGCGGGGGAGTTCTCCACTGCGTCCGCCCCGAGGAACCGTGAAGATCCCGAGATCATGTTTTGGACTGCGGGGCACCCTCCGAGCGTGTGATTATTTCGCCACCGACCTCGCGTCGGTGGTTCAGCGGCTTTTGCACTACTCGGATGTCCCGAGAGTTTCGAGTAGCGAAGAAGCCGCTAAACCACTGGGACAAGCCCAGTGGCGAAAATATCACAGGCTTTCCGGGTCGCACCGCAGTCCAAACTCGCGACCCGCCTCAACAATCTGACGCAGTTGCTTCAGGCGATGAAATGCAATCGCCCGTCAATTCACATTGAAGGCCGGGGTGATGGATCGCTAGTCTGTGCGACCTGTGTCACGTCCTTCCGAACTCACCTCTCCCATTCAGGTTTGCCATGACCGAGCCGCTCAGCACTGTTTGTGACCATTGTGGTGCGAAGCTCAAGCTGAAGAATCCCGATCTTGAGGGGAAGAAGATCAAATGCCCCAAGTGCGGGGAAGCGTTCGTCGCGACGGCCGCAGGGGACTCGAAACCGACTCCGGCGAAGCTCGCGAAAAAGAAGACGGCGTCCGATGACGAGGACATGAGCTTCCTGGATGTCGACCCGGATGACTACGGTCCGCCACCCGACGAGGACGACGATTCGGACGGCGACGACGGTCCCAAAGCGCGCCGGACACGGTCCGCGCGCGGCGGCAAAAAGAAGTCGAAGAAGAAGTCAAAAGGGGGCGGCGATTCGGCCCAGGTCGTGAAGATCGTGGCGATCATCCTGGCGGTGGTGGCGGTCCTCGGGGGCGGCGGCTTCGCCATGATGTCGCTCACCGGCGGAAGCGGTGCGAGCGATCTGGACTGGCTCCCCGCGGATATTCAGGGGTACGTCAAGGTTCAGGTGGATGACATCTGGGGCGCGAACGTTTTCCAGTCCGTCAAGAACGGTCCGGGGGGACAGAAGTTTGTCGAGGAAATGACCAAAAACGTCGGGGTCGGACCGCAGGACGTGGATCAAATGATCGTGGGCCTCCCCGCGAATGGCCAAGCCAGTGGCGGGGTGATGCTCGTGCGCTCCAAGAAGCCGATTGATGCGGCGGCGTTGCAGTCGGCGGACCCGGCGGCGAAGCAGATGTCGCACCTGGGATCGTCCTACCTGATCATGGCCGACAACTCGGCCGTGTTCCTGCCGGACCCGAAGACACTCGTCCGGGGGCCCGAGTCCTCCATCAAGGCGCTGATCGAACGCGGCAAGAAGAATCCCTCCGAGGCGAAGTTTGCCTTCGCGAAGAACAACCGCGATCACCTGGTGATGGCGGTGATCGAGCCATCGACCTCGACCGGCAATCCCATGGCCGGCAGCCCGTTCTCTTTCGCAACCGGGCAGAATTCCGAAACCGTGCTGGTCCGCGCCAACGCCTCCTCGGACATCCGCGTGACGGTTCAAGGGGCGTTCAAGACGTCCGACGCCGCCAAGGTCAACGCCGACAAAGCAAAGGCCGACCTCGAAAAGGGGAAAGCGGAACTCACCAAGGCGAAAACACAGATGCAGAGCATGCCGGCGAATCCGTTCGTCAAACCGGAACAGTTGCTGAAGCTCATGAACGGCGCCGAACAGGTGCTGAATTCGATCCAGGTCTCGCAGTCGGGCTCGCACCTCAACATCCAACTGAGCGTCTCCGGCCAGTTGATCAACGACTTCACGGACATGGCGTCCTCCATGCCGGGCGGCCCGCCGCTGGGATTCCCGATGCCGTTCGGAAGCCGCTGACCGGAGGATGAGTACTCCCGCCCGTCGCGTCTTCAAATCCCGGGTCACGCCATTCCTGTTCAAGGCAGTGTGACGTGAGCGGCAAGGCGCCAGCCGCCGGTGTGTTGGAGTTGGGATTCCAAACAAAGAATCGGCCTGGGTGGCCCGGCTTGGGGCGTTCCACCAAGTTGGACGTGCCACTGCTTGTCAGCTTTGGGACAAGCCGTGCGAAGGCAAGGTTGGCTTGCCACCCGCACGGCGTCTCCGAGGACTCCGAAGCAGTGGCACACGTCTCGTTTCATTCGACTGGCCAAGCCGGGCCACCCGCGCTCGATCGCATCCCTCGCGCTCCGAGTCCCTTCACGCTGCGCACTCGACAACCCGCAGCGCCTCCTCCCCCCGCCGGACCAGCGGTTCGCACGTGTCGAAGTTCCGACCGAGTCCGCCAACCGCGACTCAAACGCCCGTGTCCGCTACGATGGTCAGCCGCAGCAACCCGAGTGCCGAACAGTGTTGGACCTGTCCCCTTTTTTCGCTCTCAATCGCGCAGGCTTTTGACACGGAGGTTCTCGCATGAAACAAGCCGGATTCTTGGTGCGTTTGGATCAGCTCAGTTCGTCGTATCTGGTCATCTTGGGGCTGCTGCTGGTTGTGATCGCGGCCGGATTCTTGTTTCGCATTGGCCTGATCGGTTGGGCTCTGGCCGTTTTTGCCAGCGGCGTGCGGAACAG
>JANMLE010001873.1:0-3601 GCA_031372385.1 Planctomycetota bacterium
CAAGAATCACAACTGGTTCAGTTTTCCACCGCCTTGTTCCGTGCCGCGGGTGTCGGCGAGACGGAATCAAAGATCGTGGCGGAGAGCCTCGTTCAAGCCAATCTGCGCGGCCACGATTCGCACGGCGTCATGCGTGTGCCGTTCTACATCGGCAAGGTCCAGGACGGGTCGCTGAATCCCACGGCGCAACTCACCATCGAGAAGGAATCGCCCTGTTCGATTGTTGCCGATGGAGGCTGGGGGCTGGGACAAGTTTTGGCTCAAGATCTGACGCGGCGCCTGGTCGCCAAGTGTGAGACATCGGCGATCGCTTGCGGAACGCTGCGCCGCGCGGCGCACATCGGCCGGTTGGGTGAATACGCCGAGATCGCCGCCGCGCGCGGCTTCACGTCGATGATCGTCGCCAACACGCACGGATCGGGTCAGCGCGTCGCTCCCGTCGGTGGCAAGCGTCCGCGACTGGGAACTAATCCGATCTGCCTCGGCATGCCCGGCGGAGCGAACGGCCCGTTCATCTTCGACATCGGCACCAGTGCCACGGCCGAGGGCAAAGTCCGCGTGAAGAAGATCGCCGGTCAACCGATTCCACCCGGCTGGTGTCTCGACCCCGAGGGCAAGCCAACGACCGATCCCAACCAACTCTACGGTGATCCGCCGGGAACGATCCTGCCGCTCGGCGGCGATCAGGCGTACAAGGGCTTCGGCCTGGCCTACATGATCGACATGTTGGCCGGTGGTTTGTCGGGCGGACAGTGTCCTTTTCCAAGCCCCCCGCCACCAATGGGCAACTGCTGCGTCTTCTGGGTCATCAACCCCGAGTTCTTCGGTGGCTCGGCCCACCTGCAGAGCGAAGTCAGCAAGCTGGAAACCTACGTCCGTGGCGTCCCGACGATCGACGGAGTGAAGGAAGTCTTCCTCCCCGGCGATCCCGAACGCCGCACCATGACTGATCGTCAAGCGAAGGGGATCCCCCTGGATGACGGCAACTGGAAGGCTCTGGTTGAGTTGGCGAACAAGCTCAATGTTGCTGCGCCGGTCGTCTGACTGCGGAAACGAGAGGCGAAGCGAGAGGCAAGTAGGGTGCGTGAAGTCTTCGGAACGCACCGGTCAATGATCTGTCGGGAATTCTCCCGCTGACGATCAGTGTTTGATCCGGCCGCGCCAAGTGACGGACTTGAGGACGTCACGTTCGTATTGTCGGATCGCTTCGGTGATCGGCGTGCGATTCGGATCGACGAAACCGCGCAGCAAAGCCGCGATGGTTTCGTGAGCGGTGTGAACCTCTTGAATCGCTCGACGATGTGAGTACGGCGTCTTCAATCCGTAGTCGGCGTCGTTGCGGCTGCGGCGCAGGTCGATCAATGTCGTGCCGGCGGTCCCGACTTCGGGATGACCGCACTGGCAAAGCCGGTGCGTGAGGTAAGCGTGTGCTCGGTCGCCGCGTTCCACTTCAAAGCCGAGGTCTTCCAGCAGGAGCCGCGCGACGTGAAACGCCGCGTAATACGCGCGGCTCACGGCAGATCGCCAATGAGCCTCGGTCGGGCCTTGCACCCACTCGTCTGCGAGCGTGAGAAACGTCTGCGGGTCCATGCGTCAGTCCGCCCAACCGAGTGCCAAGCCCAACAACGCCCGGCCGGGACCGGGGCAGATGTGCTGCAATTCCGCAGCCCACTGCCAATGCAACTCCGAGCCAAGTCGCGGCTCGATGTCCAAGCCACGCACATTGAAAAAGATCGACCGTTGATCGGGCTGCTCGTCATCCGCCACAAGTTCGACATCAATCGCCCGGGCCATCGGAAACAACCGCTCCGTCAAATCCCCGACCAACGGCAGGACACTTTCCAAACCGTGCCGCCGGGCGAACTCGGCAACCTGAAGATCAATCTGTTGACTGGTGGAAATCGCGGTTGTCATCAAAGACCTCTCAGCGCGAACTCGAATAATGGACCCGTCCCCGTTCTCTGCCCTATAGGTACTCGACATGCCCCTTCATGTCCTCGGGCTTGAGGACGTCGTGGATGAGCATCAGGCCCCGGATGATTTCGCTGACGGAAGCTCCTTGGTGTGCGTAGGCGATTCCGGCATGTTGTCCACCAGCGGCATGGAGTCGCAGGAAGTCATTATCTTGCGAAAAGATCACCCGTCCCTCGATTGTCGCTCGCTCCAGATGTTGTTCGTCCGAAGCTCCGAGCAAGCCGGCTTGCTGTACGGTCAGCACGTCGATGCCGCGCTGCTGCAAGCCGTGGACAACCGCCCTGGCAACATGCTCGTCCGTGTAGAACCTAATGCGAACTGCCGTCACCCTGCCGTTCCTTGAGCTTCAGTTTGACCTTCGACGGGGTCCGTTGACGCAGCGCTTCCGCGAATGCTTCGCCATCCTCAATGACCCGATCGATCTCAATGCGGTGGTCGAAATAGTAAGCCAGTGCGGCATACACGTCGGCGAGCGAGAGGTCGTATTCGCTGGCAATCTCATCCGCGCTCATGCCCAGGCGGTCGTGCCAGATGGCGATGTTCTGAACCGTGATGCGATGGCCGGCAATGCGGGGCTTTTCCCCGACAATCCCCACGGTACTCTCAATATGCTCGTCGAGCGTTTTCGTCGTCATGATTCATCTCCCGTCCGGGCGATCCGAGCCCATCATCAAGATCAGCCGAACATTGGTGGCTTCCAAGCGGTGTCACACCGATTTCCCTTTTTCTACCCCATCCCGCCCGATGACGACGTACAGAACCTCATGCTGGTTTAACAACTTCAAAAAATCGAGAAAGTTGGGGTCGATCTCCAGTTCGGTAGCCATACAGCACCTGTCGGGTCAGTTCCAACGCCTTGAGCCGCTGACTGGGGGACTGCGCCTTCCAGTACTCGATGTCGCTCTGGTCAGCATCTTCCAGTCGCACCACTTCAAAAGCCGTCCGGTCGAGTTCAAGAGCCGACCGGTTCGGCCGAGACTCATGTGGTCTTGTCATGGTTGCACTCGCTTTCCCTTGTACGGCTCCGCGTGTCCCGTCGACCGACGCTGGCAAGAGCCGATTGATCATTCGAGGTCATCCTCATCGGGAATGACTGGTACCGAAGGCGGGGGGAGAACACCCCGGCGGACACGGCCCCGTTTCAACGGTTGCGGCTCGGGAAGCTCGGTCCATGCGTCCAGCATCACGTCATCCTCTGACAAGCCACTCGAAGGTAACTTGGTGAGGACTCGCACTTCGATTTGCCGACCGTGAACCTGGCAGTGATACGTTCGGCCTTCGACGAGTTCCACGTCTTCCAAGGCGTCCGCCAGCGCGATACTCATGATCTGTCCCCTTCAAATCCTGCTGACTGGTGGAAATGGCGGTTGTCATCAAAGCGTCCTTGGCATGAACTTGAATAATGGACCTGTCTCCGTTTTCTGCCCTATAGGTACTCGACATGCCCCTTCATGTCCTCGGGTACGAGGATGTCGTGAATGAGCATCAGACCACGGATGATTTCGCTGACGGAAACTCCCTGGTGTGCGTAGGCGATTCCGGCATGTTGTACACCCGCGGCATGGAGTCGCAGGAAGTCGTCATCTTGCGAAAAGATCACCCGTCCCTCGATTGTCGCTCGCTCCAG
>JANMLE010001048.1:0-3078 GCA_031372385.1 Planctomycetota bacterium
CACATCCTCAAGTTCGTGCCCGAACGATCGTACGGCGACGATTGGCGGCGGCTGATGATCGCCGTCGACCGCAACATGAGCGACCCCGCCCTGGCCCGCGCCGTGTGGAACTGGGTGCAACAGGCCCAGCAGAAATTCGGCGACGAACCGTCGTACGCCAGCGGCATCGGCGACGCTCTTTTGAAGGCGGGGATGGAGCCGGAAGCGGTCCAGCACTGGACGAAGTATCTGACCTTCAACCGTCAATCCGCGGAATCCCGCGAATGCGCCCTTCGCCTGTTGGGGCGGATCAAGGATCCGGCGCAGCGGATCGCGTTCATCCAGGAACAGGGGCGGCACGACACCGACTTCCACGGTCGCTACGCCCAGTGGCTGGCGGATGAATACCTGAAGGTCGGGGACGTCGCCAATTTTGAACGGGTCTTGAAGGAGTGTCGGACCCGCCAGAACGAACGCCCGTTCCGTTGGGGGGATTTCGAAATCCACTCGATCAGCGCCTGGCTGGACACCATCCGCGCGAACGTCGAGATGAAGCCGGAGATCAAGACCCGCTTCATCACGGCCCTCCGCGATTTCCAGATTCAACCCGCGGCGACGGGCGCGGAACTGGCATTGATCGAAGCCCAGCCCGTCGATCCGAACAACCGGATGCCGCGTCTGCTGCAACTGCAGCGCGCGACGCGGACGGTGGGCAACGAGTACTACGACTGGGACCGCATCACGCCGTTCGCGCAGGCGGCGGTCGGTCGCAAGGATTACGTGGCGGCAGCCGTCATGACGACCGGGATGCTCGCCAACATCCCCAACGTCGACCCCGCCCGCAAGAAATTGATCCGCGATCTGGCCACGCAATCGCTGTCGCGCATGGGGGGCGTCGGTTTGACGATTGACGATTCCAGTCCGCTCGCCCCGCTGTTGCAGGCGGCGATGTACTTCCGTCTGGGTGATGATCGCATGGCGTTCGACGCCTATCTCGCCAACAAGTCGCTGTTCAACGAGAACCGCAACCAGCTTCCGCCCGACCTGCTGATGTTCATCTGTGAACGGCTGATCGCGGCGGGGACCGACGCCGATCACGATTACGTCGAGGAAGTTCTGCGCGGCTGGATGGTCGCCTTCAGCGAATCGATGCAGCAGGAGGATTCGGTCAAGGCGCGGATGCAGTTACTGCTCGCCCGCAACTTCTTCAAGGCCCGGCGCTACGATGTCGCCCGCGCCGAATACACGACCGTCGTCAACCGCTACGCCAACACGCCGCAGGCGATCGAAGCCGAGTTCGGCATCGGCGAGACATTCCTGTCGCAAAAGGTCTACGACCAGGCCGAGCAGGTCTTCGAGAAACTGGCGCGCAGCGCCGAGATCGACGTTGTGGTGCGCGCTGAGTTTCTGCGCGGTGTGCTGGCGTTCCGTCGCGGTGATCGCGACGAAGCCCGCGACATCCTGCGCAGCGTGCTGGAACGTGTCCCCAACGTCGAACTGGCCAACCAGGCGCTGTTCAATCTGTCGGAGGTCTACGGGGCCGAAGAGCGGTACATCGACCAGTTGAACCTGCTGCGCACCGTCGGACGCCTCGGCCGGACCAGCAAGCGACGGCACGTTCCCAACACCCCGCTCTCCATCGTCGTCCACGACAGCGACCTCGGGATCAGCCGCGGTCACAACCGGATTCCCGTGCGGGTCACCACGACTCCCGGCGGCGATTCTGAGTTGATTTATCTTGTCGGTTCCGGTGCGGGCAAGGGCCTGTTCCGCGCGGATCTCGAAACGCGGCTCGGTCAGGCCGCCAAGGATGATCATGTGCTGCAACTGACCGGCAAGGACATCATCAAGTGCGACTACCCGGACGACTTCAAGGCGGAGTTCAAGAACGTCCCGCTGTCGGACGTCGAAATCCGCGTCGCGGCCGATGCGCGGTTCGAAGTCGCCAGCAGCAAGATCGAAGACATCAAGCAGGAAACACTCAGCCAGGAACTGGAACGGGAAGCCAACCGCGGGGGCGACAAGCGCGTCTCGCAGGTGCGTCCCGCGAACCAGATCAAGCCCGGCAATCCGATCTACATCCGCGTGAAGGATGGCGACCGCGACCTGAGCGGCGACATCGATCATGTCGTCGTCAAGCTCACCGCCGACAGTGGCGATCAGATCCAGGTCACGCTCCCTGAGACCGGGGCTCACACCGGCATCTTCGAAGCGGTCGCCAAGACGGGCGACCTCCCCGCGGGGGCTTTGGCCAGCGACACCGCGATCGACCACAGTGCCCTGATGTCGATCGACCGCGATCCAAAGTCGTTCTGGATGAGCGAGCCTGACGGAGCGACACCGAAGTGGCTGACGGTTGATATGAAGGACTTGTTGTCGACGGCGCGCGTCAAGATCGCGACCCCCAATCCGGCCAAGCATGCGCCGGTCCGCGGCGATCTGCTCGGAAGTCAGGACGGCGAGTATTGGTTCCGCATCGCCAGCCATCCCGAACGCGAACCGGCCGTTCCGCTCGGGGGCGAGTACGCCCAGATGACCCGCAAGGTCTACACCGGCAATCACACCGGCTTCACGGTCTGGGATCAGATTGTGGCGTTGTCCAAGAACGCCAAGCCGATTGATCAGGCACCGGCCGAGAACCTGCTCTGGCAGCGCCCCGCCGACAGCGAAGATGTCGCTCAACCATTCAGTGTGCTGTGGCAGGGGAAGTTCGTCCAGCCGAAGAGCGGCGCGATCCGCATCCAGGTCAACGGCAACAAGACCGCGCTGCTTGTCGACGGACTGCTGGAGATGCCGATCGGAGCCGGTGGTCGCACTGTCGATCTGTGGCTCAATGCGGGAACGCACGACCTCGCGATCTTCGCCGCATCCCCTGCGGGGAGCCAACCGGTCGAAGCCAAGCTCGCGCGGGCCAGCCTGACGACGCAACTCGTCACCATGCTGCCGTTCCGCTCCGTGGACTTCGATCTGACCACTCCGGGGGCGGAGAAGTCCGGCACCCTACCGGAAGTGCAGGCACCGACGATTCCGCTGTTGCTCAAGGACGGCAAGTTCACCAAGAAGACCGAACCGTTCGGTGTGGTCAAAGTGGCCGACTTC
>JANMLE010001079.1:0-4062 GCA_031372385.1 Planctomycetota bacterium
GGATCGAGGATCAGCCACCCCTGTGTGCGGAACCCAACCCACAGCAAGCCGCGATCGTCTTCTGCCAGACAGGTGACGTGATCCTCGGGCAACAGTTGGGCGGCCTGTTGCTCGGCGGACAGCGGCTTCCAGTTCGCCGGCGGCTTCTGCGTGCGTCCGCGCACCTTGTCGACGTAATCCCGTCCGCGCAGAAATTTCCACGACGCGCCGCCATCCGCGCTTTTGCCCAGTCCGAGTGTTGTCGCGACATAGATCACGCCCGAACTGTGAACGAGCACGTCGTTGACTTGGGAGCCGGGCAAGCCGTTCCCGAATGGATCGCGATACTTTTCGGCCGACAGTTCGCCGGAGATGACTCGCCACGACCGAAAGTCGTCCTTGGACTCGCCCACGGCCAG
Source organism: Planctomycetota bacterium (assembly GCA_031372385.1). Taxonomy (GTDB): domain Bacteria; phylum Planctomycetota; class Planctomycetia; order Planctomycetales; family Planctomycetaceae; genus Schlesneria. The sequence continues at coordinate 399 of JANMLE010001079.1, forward strand.
GCCGTCACATTGCATCCCGACGTATAGCGCCCCCTGCGGATCGAACGCCAGCGAGTTGGTCTGATCGCTGGGCAAGCCGTCCGCACGGGTGAAGTACGACCAACGACGATTCGTTTCCGAATAGCGGGCCAACCCCAGACAAGTGGCGATCCAGACGTCGCCATCGACGGGCGAGCATTGAATGTCGAACACCCGTTCGCCGAGCGGCCCGCTCAGCACGTCGTAGTTTTTCCACGTCTCGCCATTGAACACGGAGACGCCGTGATTCCGATGCCCGATCCAGATTCGCCCCAGTCGGTCTTCGCAGATCGCATAGACGTAGTCATCTCCCAAGCCATTCCGCGCCGTGAATCGTGTCCACTCGTCTTTGGGTGAATGGCGAACGACGCCGCGTTCTTGCGTCCCGATCCAGACGTTCCCCTGATGGTCCCGCGCCAGCGCCGTGATGATCTGGCCGACATCCCCTGGCCCCTTGATCGGCGTGAGCTTCTCCGCTTGGATCGCCCGCGGCGCTGGTGCCGGCGGGTCGGCGATGGGTTTGAGAACGACGCTGTCGGCGATCTTGGGTGGCGGATTGTCAGTTTTTGCCCGCGGGACGACTGCCACTGGACGGACTGGCACTGTCGTTTGCGGGGTGGTCTCGTGACTTTGTGACGGCGGCGGTGGCAGCGGTGCCTGTCCACAACCGGCCGCGCACCAAGCCACAAGACCGCCCCACAGGGCCAAGCAGCGCGATGTGCCGTGGGCGATGCCGTTCCGCGCTCGTGTCATGCTGTCTGCACCAAACGTAACCGATGGGATGTTGAAGAGCATACCGAAGACTGCGGCGAAGTCACGTCGTCACCTGCGGTCTTGGTTGGCTCGTGGATGCTGTACGGGCTGGGGGCCGAGAGTCAGTCGCTCCCCGCCTACGTCGTGATGCCCGATCCCAAGGGAGCCCTCGAAGCGGGCCAGCCGATGTACATGCACGGCTTTCTGCCGGCCCTCTATCAGCCGACGATGTTCCGCCCCGGCCAGCGCCCGGTGCTGAATCTCGATCTGCCGGCGAACGTCGATCCCAGCCAGCGCCGCCGCACTCTGCAATTCATCCGCGATCTGAACGAGTCGACACTCGATCCCGCCGACGAAGAGTTCCACGCCCGGATCAACGCCTACGACGTCGGCTTCCGGATGCAGTCCGAAGCGCCCGCGGTGCTCGACCTGTCGCGCGAACCGCGGGAGACGCTGGACCTGTACGGCATCGGAGTCGAACCGCCGCACGACTACGGCCGGCGCTGCCTGTTGGCCCGCAAGCTGGTCGAAAACGGTGTCCGGTTTGTGTGCGTGGTCTCAGGCGGCGGCCCCGGCAACATGCAATGGGACGCGCATGGCGACATCGAAGAGAACCACCTGCGCAAGGCATCGGAAACCGATCAGCCGGTGGCGGCGTTGCTGAAGGATCTCAAGCGCCGCGGCATGCTCGACAGCACGCTGGTCGTCTGGGGCGGCGAATTCGGCCGCCCCCCCGAAGCCGAATCGGGCAAGGGTCGCGACCATCACAACCTCGGCTTCAGCATGTGGATGGCGGGCGGCGGAGTGAAGGGAGGCCAAGTCGTCGGTGCCACCGACGCCATCGGCCTGCACGCGATCGAACGCCCGTGTCACTTCCGCGACATCCACGCCACGATCCTGCATCAACTCGGCCTCGATCAGCACCAACTCACCTATCCCCACCTGGGCCGCGACGAACGACTGACCTTCATCGAAGGCAATGTCATCCGCGAGATCTTGTAGGCGGAAGCCACCCGCCAAGCGGAGACCTCCATTCTTCGGCATTGTCCTCCCGCCACTGGGCTTGTCCCGGTGGCTCGACGGCTTTTGCACTACTCGCCGATTTGCCGCAGCCTGGAAACTGGCACTGCTCCGATTCAAATAGGGCAGAAGCCGTTGAACCACCGGGACAAGCCCAGTGGCGTAAGGGATGAAGCTGGGTCGCTTCAGGAAGTCGTTTCGATTGCTCCCAGATCGTATTCGCCGAACGTCGTCATGTAGCAGCTCTTCATCAGGACCGGCTGCATGTTGTGGGCGAACGCGATGTTATTCATCAAAGACAGTGCTGTGCTCTGTGGCGTCACGTTGGGCGGGGAGCCAAAGGCCAGATGCAGGTGATCGGGCACAAATCCCAGCCGAGAGAGCAGCCAGCCCTTCTGCTCGCAGGCCTTCAGGATCATCGTCCTCACTTGCAGCCACTGCGACGGATTCGTCTCGCGGTGTCGCCAATCATGCACCAGCACGAGATGCAGGTTGCACCAGTAGCGTGCATAAGCCACGAATCGCGGTCGGCTCAGATCGACGTCCTGGCGAATGACCTGCAGGTCGGAGAGCACCGCACGGATCCGATCGTCGTCGGGCAAGTGATGTTCGAGTTGCGAGGCGACGTAGGCTTCGACCTTCTCGCGAGACGTTGAGACGTTGCTTCTCAGGTCGTAGTTGCGTTGAAACGCCTTCGGCCAGCGGTCTCGAACGAGGTATTGCAAGCGGCCTTTCACCGACCGAGGAATCTCTTGCGGCAAGAGTTCCGGTCGAGTGCTGATGAGGAACAGGCTGCATGTCGGGGTCACGAACCGATGTTCGAGAATCCGCACACCGTCGGCCTCGGTAACCTGTCGCAGTGCTGGCAGCCAATCGTCAGAAAACGGCGCGTCGTGCCAGAACACCGACAGCGACCAGTTGAGTTGATACGCAATCTTGACATTCTCAGCGGTGTAGATCGGCGTCAGCCCGGACATGCGACCACCCCCAACACTCGTCATTCCCCACCCGCCACTGGGCTCGCCCCGGTGGCTCGACGGCTTCTGCACTACTCCGATCGAGCCTGCTTCAGACTAGCGCAGAAGCCGTTGAACCACCGAGATGAACTCGGTGGCGAGCAGTTCCACTCCGAGGCTTGTAATGGTTTCTTCCACTGTTGACCGCCCCCAGTTGTTCGTCAATGTCGCGGTCGGCACGTCGCCGCACGACCAGGCGGCTCACGATGCGGACTCGGGCGTGACCGAGGCGATGAGTTCGCGCTTCCTGGCCCACCAGTCGGGAGTCAGTTCGATCGCCTCGGACTGTAATCCTTCGGCCAGTGCCTGCTCGATCTGCGTCCGCACTGCGCCGCGACGATCGGCTTCGATCAGGTGTTCCACGAACGCGCTGGCATCGTCAAACCCGCGAGCCTGAGCCTGCTGCGCTGCATGCGCCGCCAGTGATTCACTCACGGAAAGTTGAAGGACTGACATGAACATCGCCCCGCAGATTGCGTCGCGAAACTGTCAGATCGCAGTATATTCCCGCGAGTCAATTCAGCCAACAACGTCGGCATCATCCCGGTCAAATAGCTGTTCATCATGGCGCGACTGCGATTGTCCCGATGACTCGACGGCTGGAGATGGCAGTCCAAACGGAGGCCAGGTCGTCGGCGCAACCGACGCGATCGGCCTGCACGCGATCGACCGCCTGACCTTCATCGAAGGAAACGTCATCCGGGAAATCGTGTAGCGCATGCTGTGCGGCGGTCGACGGCCTCGCTGTGGAGCGGTCTCCCGACCGCTCCACGCACGCCGACCGCAAGGTCTCAAAGAATTGGAGACCTTGCGGTCGGGCGCGTGGGGTGGTCAGGAGACCAGCCCAAAAAAGGGGT
>JANMLE010001879.1:0-1079 GCA_031372385.1 Planctomycetota bacterium
GCGGCTGTTCAGGAGGGTGCGATGCAGCCAGCGCAGGTCGAACTTGTGCTGCACGAAGCCGCGGCAGAGTTCGTCCAACAGTTCGGGGTGCGTCGCCGGGTTGAACGCCGACAGGTTGTCGGGCGGGTCGATGATCCCGCGGCCGAAGTAGTGCGCCCAGACCCGGTTCACGAGGGCGCGGGCGAAGTAGGGGTTGTCCGGCTTCCGCATCCATTGCATGACCAGTGCGCGGGGGTCACTGTCGGCGGAAACCGTGACCGGTTCGGATTCACCGAGCAACCGCGCTGTCTTGGATTCGCGCGTCCCGAGTGTGCTGCTCACCTTCGCGTTGGTGCCGGTGTCGAGCAACCGGCACTCGGCCTGCAACAGTCGCCGAGCGGCCTCGGGCAGCATCTTCGCGCGCTTGTCGAGGTTCGCCGTTTCCTGCCGGTAGGCTTCGCTGCGCGTCATCACGTCCTTCGCGGCGGCCAGTGCCTGACGCTTCGCCACGATCTCGTCCGCGTCGCCGTTGTCCTTTTCGAGTTTGGCGATGTCGGCAGTCAGCTTGTCGGCGTTGGTCTTCGCCTGCTTGGCGTCTTCTTCGAGTTTCTTCCCCTCGCCCTCTTTGCGCTGCTTGACGTCGGCTTCGAGAGCCTTCGCCTCATCGTTGAATTGTTTGAAGTATGCGGCCGCGTCCGGGAATTTCTTTTCGTTCTCGCCCTGAAAGCCGACGGTGCGAACCCGCATGAACAGGTTGGCGAAGTCGAGCAGATCGTCCTGCTGCCAGTTGTCGTGCGGGTGCCGGTGGCATTGGGCGCATTCGATCCGCAGGCCGAGAAACACGTGGGCGACCTGCATCGTCCCTTTGACGCCGTCCGATCCGCGGCGCTGCCAGAACAGATCGAGCGTCTTGCGGCGCGCGTACAACTCCAAGTCCGGCCGGCCCGGCGCATACCCTTCGAACAGCGACTTCACTTCCGCCGCGTACTCGTCCATCGACCGACCCTCGCGGCTGGTCGCGGTCAGGATTCGTTCGACGAACTCGTCATACGGCACGTTCTCCGCGAGACGGGCGCGAATCCACGCCTGCATCCGCGGCG
>JANMLE010001149.1:0-2195 GCA_031372385.1 Planctomycetota bacterium
TGAGGTAATCCAGTTGAGCCGCGCGGGCTCCGAGGTCGGCCGACACCAAGCGAAAGCCCGCCGCCGCCAGCCGCTCACCGGCCCGCAGCGTCCGATCGGCGGACGGATCCTTCTCCGCGAACACCGCGTCGATGTCGTCGGGGATAACGTATTGATCGTCGTCGTACAACCGCTTCCAGTCGTGGACGTAGTCCACCCGCGCGTCGATCTTCCAGGCCTTCATGAAAGCCTGGGCCACCGTGTGGCTCCCCTCGCCCGACAGCGATGTGAGAATGCGCCGGACGCCGCCCGCATCCGCGATTTCATTGCGCACGAACCACAACACGGTCTCGGGCTGCGGCGTCTCCATCCGCGGCAGATCGGACGGCAGCGGCAGCCCGCCCTGGACGAACGCCAGGTCGACCCGGCCGCCCGCCACCAATTCGGCCGCCTCGCGCGATCCGCGGACGATGATCGGTTTGAACAGCAGTCGGTGTTCGCGCGAGACCTTGGTTCGCATCTCCCGGGCATCGCGATCGGGCAGCGCGATCGTCAGTGTTGTGACACTGAAGAAGTGGAGGTACAGCCAGCCCACAAACAGGACGAGCGCGATGGCCAGAAAGAGCACCGGCAGCCGGTGCCATCCCAGCGGGCGCTGCAATTGCCGCGACACCGTACCGGCCTCGCGCGCGGCCTTCGCGACACCCCCGGCCAGGTTCGACAGGCCCCCGTGAGCGGGCAATGTCCGCACGATTTCCTCGCGAAGTTTCTCCGCGCTGCTGATCAACGGTTCGATTTCCAGACGCAGCCTGTCCACGCTCGTTGTTCCTTTCTGACTCTAACGGATTGCAGGTGTGGCCAAGATGCTGCCCACGCGAGGGGGTCGGGAGTCTTTTTCAGGTCGGCGAATTTACCACTTGAGTCGCCGAGCAGCATTTTCGCCGACCTGAAAAAGACTCCCGACCCCTTGGGCAACTGCGACACCTGCAATCCGGTAGAGTCAGGTTCCTTTCAATCGGCGGCGACTCCTTTGACCGCCATAGGATAGTCATGTACGTTGCACCGTGCTTGCCAATCGTCACGAGGAATTGACCGCATCGTGTTGGACGCGGCGGGCGGCGGACATCGTGCGGGTTGCGAAAAACAACGAAACAAATAGTGTGCAAATCAGCCGGAACGCGCTGGCGTCCGGTTCTTTTGGGAACCGTGGGCTGGCGCCCTGCGGCTGATGAGTCTTCCGAGCCACGAGAATCTGTCACGCTCGGGCGGACATCAAACCAGTTCTCGGCCATGTCCGAGGAAAGAGACTCTTCCATGCGCAGCGTTTTGGTTCTGGCCCTGGTCCCGTCGATCATTGCCCCGGCCTGTCTGGCTCAGGAAGCCAAGCCGGACAAGCAGCCTCGAATCATCGTGGCGTCGCCGCTGGCAATCACGTCGGGAGTGCCCGTCAAGCTCGCGCTGCGCGGCCTGTTGCTCGACGACATCACCGAGATGACGCTCGGCGCGACCGGGATCAAGGTCGAGATCGCCGCCAAGGGCAAGGCGACAGTCCCGCCGAACTACGAAGCCAAGCGCATCGGCGACACGCAGGCCCAGGTGAAGTTCACGCTTCCCGCCGAAACACCGCCGGGACGGTTGTCACTGGTCGCGGTCTCGGCGGGTGGGACGAGTACGCCTTATGAGATCACGGTGGCGAAACCCGAGGATCTGCTCGAAGACAAGGAGCCCAACGACGGATTCAAGACGGCGCAGTTGGTGGCCATCGGCAAGACCGTCGTCGGAACGATCCACGATCTCCGCAACGTCGATGTGTTCGAGATCAAGGGGCAGGCGGGACAGAAGCTGGTGATCAGCGTGCTGGCGTCCCAGGCGGGCTCGCCGCTCGATCCGGTGCTCACGTTGTACGACAGCACGGGACAGGTCATCGCCGGCAACGACGACAGCGACGGCCGCGATCCGCGCCTGGAAACCGTGCTGGGTAAATCGGGCTCGTACTTCCTCAGCCTGCAGGACACCAATGACGCGGGCGGGCCGCACTTTGCGTATCTGCTGAAGATTGCTCCGTGACCAGGGCTATTGCCTTTTTCAACGTAGGGTGGGACAAGCTCGCTTCGAGCGCCGGCCCACCATCATGCAGTCACGGTTCATCCGATGTTTTTTTGGAGGGATTCCAATGAGCGGGATGAAGTTCGTCGTTTTCATCCCGAAGGGATGTC
>JANMLE010001158.1:0-1747 GCA_031372385.1 Planctomycetota bacterium
CGCAGCGTCGCCGACACTGGCGTGGTGATCGTCGGCGGCAGCGACTGGTCCGTCACCTCGATGAATCCGCTCGACGCGATCCAAGTCGCCGTCACGCGCCGCGGCCTGAAGGACGGCCCCGGCCCCGCTTGGATTCCTGAAGAACTCGTCGATCTCTCCCTGATGCTGGCCGCCTACACGATCAACGGCGCGCACGTGAATTTTCAGGAGACCGAAACGGGATCGATCGAAGTCGGCAAGGCGGCGGACTTGATCGTCTTGGACCGCAACCTGTTCGACGTCCCCAAGCACGAGATCCATCGCACCAAAGTGCTGCTGACGTTGCTGGATGGAAAGGAAGTCTACCGCGATGCGGGATTCCCGTGAGTTCATCCCGCTCGCTGATTCGAATCGACCTTTCACCCTTCGCTCTTCCCTCTTCACCCTTCGCCTTGGGAACCACATCCATGTCCCTCTGTTGCAGTCGCACGTCTCTCCGCCGGATCGTGGCATCGGTCATGACCGTCGCCGCGTGGGTCGGTTGGTCGACCTGCGCGTCCACCTGCGCGTCCGCCCAGGGGCTCGAACACGTCAAGTCTCATTACACGAAGTACGAACACCGCATCCCGATGCGCGACGGCAAGCGGCTGTTCACGGCGGTCTATGTGCCCAAGGATTCGGCGAAAACATACCCGCTGCTGATGACCCGCACGCCGTACAGCGCGAAGCCGTACGGCGTCGACCAGTACCCCGGCGATCTCGGGCCGTCGCCGTTGTTCGGCAAGGCCGGTTACATCTTCGTGTATCAGGATGTGCGCGGCCGGTGGATGTCGGAGGGGGAGTACGTGAACATGCGACCGCATCGGCCCGTCAAGCCCACGGTGCAGGACATCGATGAGAGCACCGACACGTTCGACACCATCGACTGGCTCATCAAGAACATCCCGAACCACAACGGCAAGGTCGGGATGACGGGGATCTCGTACCCCGGCTTTTACACCAATGCCGGGATGATCGACGCCCATCCGGCGCTCGCGGCCTGTTCTCCGCAGGCGCCGATTGTCGACTGGTTCATCGGCGACGACTGGCATCACAACGGGGCGCTGCAATTACCGCATGCCTTCAACTTCATGGCAGAGTTCGGTCGCCCCCGTCCCGAACCGACGAAGAAGTTCGTCTTCAAGTTCGACCACGACACGCCCGACGGCTACGACTTCTTCCTCCGCATGGGACCGCTGCCGAACGCCGATGCGCAGTACTACAAGGGGGACGTCGCGTTCTGGAACGAGGTCATGCAGCACGGGAACTACGACGACTTTTGGAAGGCCCGCAACCTGCGTCCGCACCTGAAGCAGATTCGTCCCGCCGTGATAACCGTCGGCGGCTGGTTCGACGCGGAGAACCTGTTCGGCGCGCTGGAGACCTACAAACAGATCGAGGCGACCAGTCCCAACGCGACCAACATCCTCGTCATGGGACCGTGGGTCCACGGCGGCTGGTCGCGCGGTGACGGCGACGTCCTGGGTCACATCCCGTTCAACTCGAAAACGGCCGCGTTTTACCGCGAACAGATCGAGCTGCCGTTCTTCGAGTTCCATCTGAAGGGCGAGGGGAAGCCGGCGCATCCCGAGGCGTGGGTGTTCGAGACCGGGACCAACCTGTGGCGCAAACACGATGCCTGGCCGCCGAAGAATGTCGCGCCGCGCTCGTTCTACCTGCACCCCGAGGGAAAGCTGTTGACCGAGCCTCCTCAAGAAACGAATTCCGC
>JANMLE010001184.1:0-2661 GCA_031372385.1 Planctomycetota bacterium
CGACACGAACGGGGTCGTGCATCAGGTGGTCAAGCCGTCGTACATGGTCCCCGGTGTGCTGCGCACGAACGGCGCCAGCGGCGCGCCGAACTCCACTTGGTACAACGATCCCACCACGGCCGCGCGCGTGATGCGCGGCCATCCCAGTCACTTGTACGTCCCACCGGTCCGGTCTCCCGCCACAGCCGCGAAACGCTATCTGACTGAAGCCGAAGCGCCGGGGTTGATTGGTGCGGGGGGGCACGGCTTCCCGGTGTCGCCGATGGCCAAGAATTACGACACGTCCGGCGGCGGTGCCGGTGTGGTTCTGACGACTGGCAAGATGGGGGCATATTCCAACGCTGATCCCCTCGGAAACCTGACGAACGAGCCGGTGGAATTCGACTATGACAACGACGGCGACGGGGTCAACGAATCGATCCTGATGGACCTGGACTTCCCGCCCCAGCAGGATGCTTCCGGGAAGCTGTTCGTCCCGCTGTTTCTCGTGACCATCCACGATCTCGACGCGCTGATCAACCTCAACGCGCACGGCAATCTCTCCAAGATCCTGTACGGTCCGGCGGATGTCGCCAACGGGATGGCGACGACCAACGTCGGCAGCGGCGGCAGCGGTGCCTGGTTTGGGACGGACAGTTCCAACGGCAATTTCTACTTCATCTCCCAGTCGAATCTGGGAATGGGGCCTTCAGAGATCAATCCGCTGTGGGCGTTGAACCGGCGGGTCGGAATCGATGACGCCTTCAATTTCACCAACCATCAAAAGTATTTCGGAAGCACCCCGACCCAAGTGACGAGCGGCCTCGCCCCGATCTGGGGCGAGACGGCGAACATGGAGTTCCTGTGGGCGAAGATCGGCCGCTACCAGGTGTCGCCGCAGGATCTGTTTGTCGGCGTCTACGGCAAGCCCGGCACGCTCTATCAGGCGACAAACACCGGCACCGGCCGCATCAGCGCCGCACCCGGCGGACAGTTGCTCCCCCGGCCGGGCCTGTCTCTGGCCGATGACAACGGCGACCTCAACGAAGGTCAGGGGTACTTCCCGTTCTATCAGCATCCACTCGACTTCACCGGCCAGGGAACGTTCCTGAACGGTGCGAAGGCGATCACTTGGGCCACCCCCGGCGGCGGGGCCGACCCGGCCAACCGCTGGATCAAGTACTCGAAGTATGGAAACAGCAACCCCGGTGTCATCAGGTGGGGGCAGGCGGCGGGACTGATGACCAACTCGCTGACCCAGGGGCTGGGAGACGATCCCCATGAGCTCGCGTATTACGTCACCGGCAATCGCGGTGTCGACAGCCTGCTGACTGCCGATGAAATGCTTTACCTGCGACTGAACAACAGCGAGATCGACCGGTTGAACGTCACCAGCCGCCTGGCCAACCTGCTGCCGTTCAACTTCGACAAGACCAAGGGGACGAACTCGCGCTCCGAGTTCATCCGCCGCATGTTCACGGTCCAGAGCAACGACGTGAAGAGTTACAGCCTGCCAGTCTCGTCGCGTTCCGCCTACGAATACAACTTGGATGCCAACACGGGGACATTCAAGTTTCCCCCGCAGTTCGGTGCTGTGACGCGCTATTCGACCGTGCCGCTCGCCGAGGATCCGTTCCGACCGGCCGTCCGCTCGTTGCTCGAAATCGAGATCAATGGACAGCAGAACATCACCCACCCGCAGCGGAAACTGAGTCTGAACAGTCTGCTGACCGGCAGCACCACCACACCGCTGGATTTTCGCCCGCTGACGCCGCATCCGGTTGATCCGGGGGCAGCTACGATCACTTCGCTGTACACGGCACCAACGGCGATGCCGCAGTATCCGCCCGCCGCCACCGACTTCCCCGCGCAGGAGTTCTGGGCGCGCCGCGACCGCCAGCAGTTGGCCCGCGACATCTATGTGCTGCTGTACCTCATGGGGAGCGGGAACGACGCCTCGAATGCCGACATCAACACCACGGTGACCGGGGCGTACACCGCCGCCCAATGCACCGAGATGGCTCAGTTCGCCGTGAACCTGGTCGATGCGATGGACCGCGACAGCGTGATCACCCGGTTTGAATTCGACACCGATCTGAGCGATGGATGGAACCTGGACGACGACCCGTACACGTCCCCTTCCACCACACCGGCCACCGCGGAGATCAGTCGCGGGGAAGTGTTCGGGGTCGAACGGCTCGATCTGTCGATCAGCGAGGCGATGGCCATTCGCACCGAGGCGATCAGCCCGGCGGGCAATCACCCGGCGACGTTTTACGACGACACAACCCAACACCACTTCGCCTATGTCGAACTCTACAACCAGAGTCCCTTCGACGTGACGTTCGACGACAAGGAGTCGTGGCAGGTTGTCATGAAGCAGACCGGGAAGTTCGAACGCCGACTGAGCTTCAAGGCGGGTGCCGTGCTCGGTCCCTCGGGCCAGAGATATACGATCGGGTCCGCGGAAGCGGATCTCGGCGGGATGGCCCCCGGCAAGTGCATCTTCAAACTCGACCCCAACTGGGTGTCGGGAGCACCCGATTTCACGGTGACGACCAACTGGGTGGCCCCGTATCAACAGCCGATCAACAGCGGAGCGACAAAGGGATTGGACCTGCTCGATGTGGTGACGCCCACAGCCGCGTACCGCGTGGAAGACGGTGCCGCCACCCCCGCAGA
>JANMLE010001889.1:0-3225 GCA_031372385.1 Planctomycetota bacterium
CACCGTGGGTGCTCGAGGTGAACACGATCCCCGGCTTCACCAGCCACAGCCTGGTGCCGAAGGCGGCCGCGCGGATGGGAATTGAGTTTGGCGAATTGTGTGAGCGTGCGATCCGATCGTGCCTGAATCAGCGGCCACCGCACCCGCACATCTTGCCGAGAACAACTGTTCGGCGCACAACCGGGGGCTGATAGTCCCGCGTCGCGAATCGGCATGAATTGCCGGATCGGTAGCGGCCGATGAAGAGTCCCGTCACCACGCTCCCAGGGCGAGGTCCGTTTCCGGTGAGAGAGGAATCTTTCCGCGCCGGGATTCATTCCCACCCGTTGCGATGGCAAGCAATCCTCATGGCTCAACATCCACCGACCAACCCCGGCGCGGACGATGCGTTCGCACCCGACGGCGTGCATCTCGGCCTGGCTGCATTCTCCGCTCCGGAACCCGTTTCAACGGTGCCTTCGAAGAAGCGGCTTCATCCACTCGCCGACCGCTTCTTTCGTCCGCTTCGACTGGCCAAGTTCGCGTGTCTGGTAGGACTGTCGGTGCTGGTGCCGTACTTGATTCAGCGGATTCCCCCGCTGGCCGCCCGTCCCGAATACCGGTTGGAAACCCGCAAAATCCGGGTGGTTCCCGCGCCCGAACGGCCGGTTCCCGCGGACCTGCTGGAACAGATCCGTAGTCAGAATCATCTGCCACGCGAACTGTCGCTGTTGGACCCCAAGCTTTGTCAGACTTTGGCCGGCGCGTTTGCGAAGCATCCGTGGGTGGCCCGTGTGGTCTCGGTCAAACAGTCCTTCCCTGCCGACGTGATCGTCGAGGTAGAGTTTCGCCGGGCCGTGGCGATGGTCCAAGTGAAGGGGGGCCGCCTGCCGATCGACGGCAGTGGCACGATCCTGCCGAGTGAGGATTTCGCCGTGTCGGACGTCACCCGATTTCCCACGATTCGCCTGGTCGGAGCGGTGAACATGGCCCGCGACGGTGGAAGGATCAACGAACCCGGTTTGATCGGCGCGGCACGAGTGGCCGAGTTGCTCGCCCCCAAATGGAGTCAGTTGGAATTGGACGCGATCGAACTGCCGCGCAGTCGCGATGCCTCCGTTGATGCGGGCGACATCCTGCTGCAACTGCATGCGAAAAGCGGATCGACGATCATCTGGGGACGCGCTCCGGGAACCGATCATCCCGGTGAGCTGACGGCCGCCCAGAAGGTGGCGCGGTTGGAAAAGTACGTGACCGAATTCGGCGGCTTCGACCGTCCCAACGGTCCCTATGAAATCGACATCCGGCACTGGCAGGAGATCACCCGCCGTCCCGTCGCCAAGACGCAAGCCGCGTCCCGCCGGGATTCGCGATCCCGCTGATGATGAGCGCGGCACCGAGAAAACGCCCGCGATGCCGCTCGCAGTCGATCACCTTGAGATCACGGAGCTCTGTCGTTTAACCCGGAGCCAACGGCGAAGGGGTGAGCGGGCAGACGCGTCGATCACCGTACACTCGAACGGAACAGGAGTCGGGGCGCTGGCATCCCATCCCTTCGCCGCTGGCTCAGGGTTAAACGAGCACAAGGCCCCGAAGAACAGTTGGTCAACTTCCAAACCGCGTTCTCAGGGGGGAGATCCTGTCCGGTTGATCAGGAACGTCGCTGATTCGTGCAGGAACGGTCTCACCACTGCCACCACTTCCAGACTCCAGCCGACTTCATCGAGCGCGGCGTCCATCAGCGAGACCCAGCGATCACGGGCCGCTGGAGTGATCGCGAACGGCATGTGGCGCATGCGCAGCTTCGGGTGACCCCGCTCCTGAACGTAGGTTTCCGGGCCGCCGAACCGGTAGATCAGAAATCCCGCCAGATGCCGCTCGGCGTCGGCCAGTTTCTCCGGTGGATACATCGGTCCGATCAAATCATCGCCCGGGATCCGGCGATAGAAACCCGCGACCAGGCGTCGCAACCCGGCTTCACCGACGACGTCAAACACCGACGCGGATGCCGGTTCGGAGGATGGTTCGTTCATGGGGTGCCCGGCGAGTCGCCTTGGGTCGGCGCATCAATGACTGTCGTAGCATGGACGCCTCGTCCGTGCGGCCCCATTCCAGAGATGGTCACGATGTGCCGCACGGACGAGGCGTCCATGCTACGGTTGGTTCTCGCCAAATCACGACCGTGATTCATGCGCCACCGCTCACTTCGGCGGGGCCGTGTTTGGAACGGTCGGACTGGTTGCATCTGGCGCATCGATCGGCACCGGCGCGGTGATCGGCTGGCGCGGACGGTCCGCGCACAGCCGCCCCTCATTCAGGAACCGGATCGCCTGATCAACCGCCTCGCGATTGCTCAACAGGAAGGAGTGGGTCGTGGCCACCGTCGAAAAATCGGCGGCACCGACCAGCCGTGTGCTGTCGACCGTGACGGTGCCGTCATCGTCACCGGGAATGAGCGGGTTCCATCCGGCCGCGTTTCCCCGCGCTCCGGCGATCACCGCGAACTCACACGGGGGTGCGGGGAGCGACGGGATCAGTCCTTCGCGATCGGTCACCAACTGGCGTCCGCCCGGTCCGGATGCGACCCGCAGCACGAAGTTGCGGTACAAGAGGTCGGCGAGTTCCGCCCCTTGGTTCGGGGTTCCCATGAACACGACCCGCTTGATCCGCGGATCCTGGTGTTCGGCGAAGTAGGCCCGGGTGACCAAGCCTCCCATGCTGTGGGCGACGATGTAGATCTCTTCGATTCCCTCCAGCGACTGAATCGACTTGTCCAGGTATTCCGCCGCTTCGGGGATGCTGACCTGGGTGCTGGGATAGTTGAACTGGAACGTCTCGTATCCCGCCTCGCGCGCCGCGGCCGCAACGGTCGACATGCATTTGGACGACCGCAGGATGCCGTGCAACAGCACCACGCCACGTCCCTTCATGGGTGGCAGTTTGTCCCGCGCGCGAATCTCGGCGAGCGCGGACTGGCAGTTCTCCAGCGTTCCCCAAGCGTGGCGGTTATCGTGGACGTCCAACAACCGGTGGTGTTTCGTGAAGACGTTCTGCTGGATGCGCCAGCCATGAAAGAACTGCACGTCCCCCCAGAACTGTCGTCCCCCCAGTGTTTTCATGGCCAGCTCGTCCTCCAGGGACTTCCGCAACGCATTCGGAATTACAAACGCCGGGGGTTCCCCGGCAGTCACCGCCCCGGCAGACACAGCCCCTCCGGTCACGAGGGCCAGGAGGCACCAGCACACA
>JANMLE010001235.1:0-3240 GCA_031372385.1 Planctomycetota bacterium
GTTGCGCGCCGACAAGCAACCGCTGCTCGATGCCTACTTCAGCAAGGCGCTGATCCCGGCCCTCAACCGGCTGGGAGTGAAGTCGGTGGGAGCCTATCACGAAGCTCCCGCTCCGCAGTCGGCAACGACGACAACAACTCCACCCGCAACAACCCCTCAAGGACCGGTCGCCTATCTGCTCATCCCCTATCAAAGCGCTGAGCAGATGGCGGCGGTGATGTCCGGGCTATGGTCCGATGCCACCTATCAAAAGGCCGTCGCCGAGTATCTGTCAGTCCCGGCGACTGATCCCGTTTACGACCGCGTCGAAAGTTCGCTCTTCTCCGCCATCGAAGGAATGCCGCAACTGGTGGCTCCAACCGGCAAGCCGGCGCTGCTCAACCTGCGCATCTACGAAAGCCACAATGAGGCGGCGGCCAAGAAGAAGATCGAGATGTTCAACCAGGGCGAGCTGTCGATTTTCCGTCGAGTCGGCCTGACCCCGGTCTTCTTCGGCGAAGCGATCATCGGCGCGAGACTCCCCAACCTCACCTACCTGCTCGCCTTCCAAGACGAAACCGCTCGCACCGCCGCCTGGAACACCTTCCGTAACGACCCCGACTGGAAGACCCTGCGCGCCATCCCCGAATACGAAGACAAACGGATCGTCTCCAAGATCACCAACAAACTGCTCACCCCCGCCGGGTACTCACAGATTTGAGTCGGGCGACTGGCCTACAACCCATCGTGCTGCGGGTCGTAGTCTTCAATCGTCCGCGTAGTCTGACCGTGCAATGACTTCCCGATCGCGGGGATCATTCATGGAGCTGTCGGTGCGACCGCGCCAAAGAACAAAGCGAGCAGCGCATCTCGGCGCTGCTCGCTCCACATCCAGCGACGGCCGACGTTCAAATCGCGCGACCCACAAGGTTGTGGGAATGTTGCACTGCGGCCGGCCGTCTGGTCTGGCAAGATCAGGCTTTGACCGTGATCTTCTTAGGCTGCGCTTCCGGCTTCTTGGCCAGTTCAACGTGCAGCACGCCATCACACAGGTGGGCGTCGATGCTGTCGGCGTCCACATCGTCAGGCAGCGAGATGGCCCGGTCGAACGCACCGTACGAACGATCGTTCAACCAGTAGCTGCGTTCCCCTTCCGGGAACTTGCGTTCGCCGGAGATGCGCAGCATGCCATTGTGGACGGTCAGATCCACATCGTCCTTCGAGATGCCCGGCAGTTCGACTTCCAAGTACACCTTCTCGGTATCATCCCACATCGCGACCGGCGCGTACCAACCGCGTGTGACTCCGCCATCCCCGGACTGGTCGCTCAAGAACCTGCCAAACAGGTGATCAAAATCCCGTCGCATCAAGGTGAACGGATCGACAGAGGGCGCGGCAAACCTTCGAGTACTCAGCAACATAATACACCTCCTTCAGTCACTAACTTGTCAGACAGAACGAGACATGCTGGAACCACTGAAGCTCTCGACCGGGCCCGGTCAGAACGCGGCACTAAAAAAGCAACCTGCATGCCAAACCCGCGACTCCAGTGTGGCCGCCGAGGCGTCGTCGCCACGCATCGACGCAACTCTTTGAAGTGCTCGGATTGCCGACGGGGCGGCGTGATGCGGCTGAAAAACGGTTGGCCGATTGCATCACGACCTGCGAATTCACCCTTGCCAAAGTGACAGAAAACGGCCCGTCACAATGTCATTTTTACAGTCCCACGCCGGGTGCGGGTGCCACGGTCACGGAGTCTTCGACGTGGCCGTGTCTTTTAACGAGAGACGGGAATGACTCGCGAAGCCGCCCTTGGAAAGAACACGGCCATGTCGAAGACTCCATGACCGTGGCACCCCGATTGAGAGACCCGATCACGCCCGTTGTCCGCGGGGCTCCTGACCCCGCACGGGCGACCGACCGCAGGTCTCTTCTTCGTATTTCGCATTTGAGTTCGCCGTGAACGAGAAGAAAGAAAGACCTTCGGTCCGGCGGCTGTGGCTCGGTCGGGAGACTGGCCACAACCGCGTTCGCGTTGCTGGCGGCTGCGGGCTGGAATTCTACTTGGCCGCCGCCGTCATAAATGGTATCTCACGCCCTTCCATGACACCGAAGCAGGAGCCTGTGATGTCGGCCACTTCTCTTCCGAACTCGCCGTGCGTTTCGGCTGAAGTCGATGCGCTGGCCGTGCAACTCGGCGTTCGTTCGGAACTTCCGCGCGTGATCGCGATGACTCGGGACGTGTTTCCCGGCGATGTCGTGCGGGTCGAGATCGACGATGATCCGGAAGTCCCCTCGGATCGGCATCTGGCGATCGTCGTGCGGTCCACCGTGGCTGGCGTCGATCAATTGGTGGCGACGCAGTGGAAGTGGCATGAACGCCTGTTTGAATGCTGTCCCGCACCGCTCACTTCGATCTTTCGCCTGGCCACGGAATCCGTGCCATGACTCGAGGCGAGGAATCGACCGCGCTGATTGGGCGGGAGGTCCACAGAACGCGACTTTTGGGCACGCACATTGTCGTCGTCTGTTGTGGCACTGTTGTGCGCGGGTCTCCCGGCACCACACGGACCACCGACCACCGTGACTCACACGACCAAGGTCTCACGACGACTGCGGTTGTCTTCGGATGGGGCGCGAAATAGAAACAGTTTTTGATGTCCGCGATGAAGTCGGTGTGAATGTCCGGAGAATCGAGCATGCTCGCGCGTGAGTCAGGTAATCTGCTTTCCTTGCACCGACGGGCCGCGTTGCAGATCGGGGCCGGGCTGTTCGGGTTGAACCTGCCGCGAATGTTGCGGGCCGCCGGGACGAACGGCGGCTCGACGCGGGACATGTCGTGCATCTTTCTGTTTCTGGCGGGTGGACCCAGCCAGTTTGAGACGTTTGATCCGAAGCCCGAGGCGCCGGCCGAGATTCGCGGGTTGTGGGATGCGATCCCGACGAACGTGCCGGGGACGCTGATCTGTGAGAAGCTGCCACTGATGGCGCGGCGGATGGACAAGGTGGCGGTCATCCGGTCGTGGCAGGGGAAGAACGGCGGGCACGACACCGGGTCGCAGCATGTCACCAGTGGGTTCCTGCCCGCCGCGCGCGGCGGTCAATACTTCCCCAACTTCGGCTGCCTGATCGCGGCGCTGCAGGGGAACAAAGTGCCGGGCATGCCGGCTCATTTCGGACTCCCCGTCGCCGCGCGGTACACGAACCCGCCGGGATATCTCGGTCCGGCGTTCGATGCCTTCAACGTGAAGGGCGACCCCA
>JANMLE010001255.1:0-1023 GCA_031372385.1 Planctomycetota bacterium
CAGCCAGCGGAAGTTCGGGTTCATCTCGGGTGCGCCGCCGGTCAGATCGACGGTGGGAATCGAGGTCTGCCGCAACACGTCCAGGCACTGCTCCGCCGTCTGTCGCGACATGACTTCACGCCGATCCGGCCCGGCATCGACGTGACAGTGACGGCACGTCTGGTTGCACAACTTCCCCATGTTCAGTTGCAACACGCGGATTCCCTCCGCCCGCAGCGCTGACTGTCCGTGGGAATGCAACACCTCATCGAAGCGGGGCCATTGGTCGCCAGACTCAAGCAGCAGTCGCTGGTGAGCCATGTCCGCCAGCGGGCTGGCCTGTCGAAGCAATGTCAGTGTCATGACTGTGCCGCTCAATCCGGTGCCGATCAGTGCCTGTTTCAAGCCAACCGCGGACATCCACCGCGGCGAATGTCGCCGCCATTCCAATCGATACACCTCACGCGACCGTGACCGAATCGTACTACGACTTGTCAACTTCTGGTCGTGCTGCGCGCATTTCGGAACCAGACGATCTCCCCCCCACCGATGAGGCGAAAGTCAAACCACAGATTTCACGGATTTCACAGATGACACGGATGAAGAGTGAGGAGGGGAGTGTGCTTGGTCTTCGCCTGAGCTGTGAAATCTGTGTAATCCGTGGTTCTGCTTCTGACTCTTTGGTTGCGGCCTGACCTGAATCGTTTCACCCAGAACCAACGGCGAAGGAATCGGGTGCCAGCGCCCCGACACGTGTGCCGACTCTGCCAGCGGAGATGAACGCGTCGACCCGCTCCGCCTTCGCCGTTGGCTCAGCGTTAAACGACTCCGATGTTCCACACTCCTCCGAGCGGGGTATAACGCCGCCTCGCGACCGAATCACAAACCAAACCGGGGAGAACTGTATGGGCATCGTCTCTGAATTCAAAGCGTTCGTTCAGCGGGGCAACGTCGTCGACATGGCGATCGGCGTCATCATGGGGGGCGCGTTTGGAAAGATCGTCGCCTCATTGGTGGCCGACATTCTGACGCCCCCGCTGGGAT
>JANMLE010001339.1:0-1417 GCA_031372385.1 Planctomycetota bacterium
CGACACCGGATCGTGGGACTATGTCTCGCAACACGGGACCACTGACGAGATGCTCGCGTTCCTCGACAAGCATAACGTCCACGGACTGAACCTCGACAAGATCGCCTGGCGGATGAACGACGCCGCGATGTTCGAGGCCGTCACGAAGAAGCTCGCCGCGCGGCACCTCTATCAGCACACGCTCTGGTCGTACGCGCTGAAGCACAACGTCGTCCCCGCCGCGCGCGAGTTCTTGCAGCACGTCGATCAGATCGTCAACGAATGCGGCGGCCGGCTAGTCAGCCCGCTGTTGACGGTCGATCTCGTCAAGCGCCGCGTCTACGAGCACCTCGAATACAAGCCGCTGGTCAATGCGCGGGCCCATTCGCTCGGCAAGCGCCGGCAGATCGTCAACGACCGGCAGCACTGGCAGTACCACCGCTTGCTGAAGGAACTGAGCTATCAACGGACGCTGGATCACGACGACCTGCTCGCCGTCACGTACCACCTGCTGTTGCAGGACCGGCTGGAAGAGGCTCAGACGACGTTCGCCCGCGTCGATGTGAACAGGGTCGCCACGCGGTTGCAGTATGACTACTGCGCGGCGTACCTCGACTTCTTCACCGACGCGCACGCCAAGGCCCGCGCGATCGCCGCGAAGTATGTTGATCATCCGGTCGACCGCTGGCGAAACACGTTCGCCGCCATCACCACGCAACTCGACGAAGCCGAGGGCAAGGGTCCGGAAGGAAAGCCGATCGACGTCGAAGACCGCGGCCAGCAGCAGACCGCGCTGGCGGCAACCGAACCGAACTTCGACTTCACCGTCGAGGCGAAGCAGATCAACCTCAACTTCCAAAACGTGAAGTCGGCCCGCGTGAACTACTACGAAATGGACGTCGAACTGCTGTTCAGCAGGAACCCGTTCGTGCAGCAATTCAGCGGCCAGTTCAGCTCGATCAAGCCGAATCTGACGGCAGAGGTCACGCTCGACGCAGGCAAGGGGAAGACGCAGGGGACGAAGGCGATACTGTTGCCGGCCGCGTTGCACAACAAGAACGTGCTGGTGGAGATCGTTGCCGGGGGCCAGACGAAGGCTCAGGCGTACTACTCGCATTCGCTGGCGGTGCAGGTCATCGAGAACTACGGCCAGATCAAGGTGACGCACCAAACGACGGGCCAGCCGGTCGCGAAATCCTACGTGAAGGTCTACGCCCAGATGTCCGACGGCCAGGTCAAGTTCTACAAGGACGGCTACACCGACCTGCGCGGCCGCTTCGACTACGCGTCGCTCAGCACCAACAACCTAGACCAGGCCCACAAGTTCTCGATCCTGATCCTCTCCGAAGCCCACGGAGCCCTGGTCCGCGAGGCGACGCCGCCGAAACAGTAAGACACTGTGCATGATCAGTTTCCGAGAAGCGCGCGTTGCGTCGCA
>JANMLE010001361.1:0-4175 GCA_031372385.1 Planctomycetota bacterium
CCGAAGCAGTGGCACATCCCACGTTGTTGTCATCGTTCAAGCCGGGCCACCCCGCCGGAGACATTCACCCGCTCCGCCACTGATGTCGAGTACCCGCAATGAGGGGAAGCATCAGTTGGTCGATCTGGTTGTCATCGTATACCTTACCGCCGAGACACGAGCTACCTTCAATGTGTCGCACATCGCCGAGCGGTAGGAGGAACGCCTCTTTGATGTAACGATCCACAACCAAGGCAAGACCGTCATCGGTCTTGAGATGGTTGCGTATCTCGTCCACCATCATCCTGATGGACGCACCATGACCTGCCATGCTACGTAAGCGAGCGATGAGTTCTTGATTCAAATACACGGATGCTACTCCCGTGAGGTGGTGTTGCCCCAGGCTACTTCGTAAACTTCACCTCAATATTCGTGTAAGCCCCGGGGCTTCCCGAGACTGTGATGATGTTAGCCGTACCGAACCCAGCATCTCTAGCTCGATTCGCCGTCCAGGTTCTCGACACAGCCTCGTGAAAAGGCACACGCTCCCCCGTCAGTTTATTGACGGTGTCGAGGTTCGTGCCGCTCACCCACTTCCCCCAGACACCCTTTGCGTTCTCCCCGAAGTGTTCCATCATACGATTGAAGAGATCCGTTCCCCGAACGCCGGATCCTTCAGTGTTGATCTTGAACTGAACAAGCCCATCCTTATCCAAGTTTGCGATGATTCCCTTGTTCTCCTGAACAAAATGTTCAAAGTCAGCGGTGCTACCACGCACAGGACTTGGGGCAACAAACTTCTCTGGCAGGTTACGTGGCTTTGGTGCGGATTTGAATTGAAGTGCAACTCCCGCCGCTCGAAGCAGCGCTTCGGCAATGTCGCCGGCGGCCCCTGACAGGTCTCCCTTTTGGAACTTATCGTACGCGGTCACGGAACGAACTCCGGCGACGGCTCCTTCTCCGGTGATCGCAATGCCACTCAGTATTTTGGCCAGTTTGGGGCTGTTCTTCAACGTCCTCGCCACCGCGCCGAGACCCAGCGTCAAGTCTCCAATGGCGGAGATGCCTGCGTCCCGCAATAAAGCGTTCCGGCGCTCGGCGTCTGAGGTGGCAGCGGCCTGCTGAAGGTAATCAGTGGCGGCAGCTAGTGGTATCAGGTGGAGAACCGCCGTCCATTCAACGGTGACGGCGGACTGCTGAGCTTCCAAACCAGCATCAATGACAAAGCTGAGCGCAGTTTCGTTGGTGTATCTTTCAGGGAGGATCGCGGAAAGGGAATAATAGTTCCCATCTCCCCACAAGATGGCGCGCCCGATGTATTGGTAGACAAAAACCACGTGCTTGTCGTTGGATATCTTCTGGCGCACCACTAGCGCCGTGATCGGACCGTGCCCCGTTGCGACCATCTGTCGTTCTGCATTTCCCTCCTCCATGAGAGTGTTGACACGCTCCATGCTGAGACGGTCGAGATCTAGCTTGAGATCCCCGAGTGCTCGTCGCAGTTCCTTTGCACGCTCCTGGTCCGCATCTTCTTCCGTCAGCCCGCTTGGGTCTGTCTTGTTGACCGGGTTGTTGCCGACGTAGCGGTAGAAGTTGCTCTCTTCCGAGTCGAAACCGATGGGATCTTCGTTGACGAAGCGTCCGATCACGGGAGCATACATGGCGACTATCCTTGCAGAATCGGTGCGCGCCGGGTGCCACTGGCGATGGCTTTGCATCGCCAGTGCTCTGCGCGTCATACAACCAACCGCTGGCGGCTCAAAGCAGCCGCCAGTGTCACCCAGAGTGGGTTGCTAATCGCCAACCGACTTCGTCACGACAGAATGCCGGTCACAGCGTCGGCGCTGACCATTTCGCGCGGTTGGTTGAGGTGGTTGTAGACCGTGCGGCGGGGGTTCATGCCGACGCTGTGGTAGATCGTCGCCAGCAGTTCGATCGGGTGGACCGGGTTCTCAACCGGGGCCGAGGCGGTTTGATCGGACTTGCCCCAGACGAGGCCGCGCTTGACGCCGGCACCCGCGATCAGGCCCGTGTAGCAGTACGGCCAGTGATCGCGTCCGTCGTCGTTGTTGCTGTTGCCCGACGTGCTGACGCCGCGCTTCGGGCTGCGACCGAACTCGCCGATCGCCAGCACCAGCGTGTCCTTCAGCATGCCGCGGTCGTCCAGGTCGGAGATCAATCCCGACAGGCCGGCATCCAGCATTGGGCCGGACTGGTTCTTCATGCGGGCTGACAAGCCGACGTGGACGTCGAACGAGTGGTTGTCGCTGTTGGCGACCTTGGGCCAGTTGACCTGCACCACGCGCGTTCCCGCTTCGATCAGGCGGCGGGCCAGCAACAGGCTCTGGCCGAACGTGTTGTTGCCGTACTTTTCGCGCAGCTCCTTGGATTCGGCTCCCAGATTGAAGGCTTCGCGCGCCTTGCCGGACAGGACCAGCGACAACGCCTTGCCGTAGTATTCATCCAGGGCATACTTGCTGACCGCCTTGTCCAGATCGTTCAGGCTGGCGTTGACCGTGTCGCGGAGTTGAGCCCGGCGAGCCAACCGGTCCTGCGGGACTTCCGCCCGCAGTTGCAGGTCGTCGACCCGGATGCGATCCATCTTGGTCATGTCCATGTCGTCGCCGGTGGGATAGAGCGTGTACGGGTCGAACGCGCGACCCATGAACCCGGCCGTCCCCCCCTTGCCGATCACTCCGCTTTCCTGCAGCGGACGGGGCATCATGACGTATGGCAGCATCGGAACTTCGGGCGGCTTTGCCTTGACGATGTGACAGCCCCAGTTCGGGAAATCCTTGGGACTCGGCGGTTCCAACTGCCCCGAGGCGCTGACCTTGTCCGCCGTGTAACCGGTCATCATCTGATAGATGGCGGCCGTGTGATTGAACAGGCCGTTCGGCGTGTAGCTGACGGCTCGCAGCAGGGTCGTCTTGTCGATCACTTGCGCCAGCTTCGGCAGGATTTCGGTGAACTGCACACCGGGCAGCTTGGTGTCGATTGGCTTGAACACGCTGCGAACATTGTCGGGAACGTCGTGCTTGGGATCCCACAGGTCGAGATGCGTCGGGCCACCCTGCAAATAGACGAGGATGACGTGCTTGGCTTTGCCAAAGCCGATTCCGCCATACCGCTCGTCTTCCGCCGCGTGCAGCCCGTCATTTCGCAGCAGGTTGGGAAGCGACAGTCCGGCGAGTGCTGCTCCACCGACTTGCAGCAGAGCCCGACGACTGTATCCATCGCATGTGTCTTTACCGTATCGGCCAGGGATCACCAGCATCGATCAGTCTCCAAAGGATTTGCCGCGGAACAGAAACCAAAAGCGCGGACACCAGAGTACACGCGTGACGCACATCAGAAGAATACATCGGCCGGAGCCGATCAATTGCATCGGACTATACCGGTCGCCGCTCGGCGAAGTCAATCAAATGGTTCGCTTGTCGGGTCATGGAACGGGCTGCAACCGATTCAGGCTTTGAACGTTAGCCCGGATCATGCATGTGCCTTGAGGCGCCGCGACTGCCGCGCTGCTCGTAGCTGAATTCGCAAGAATTCAGCAAAGCATCGGGCCATGACCTGAGTTCTTGCGAACTCAGCTACGACGCCGTGAATGAGGAGCTTTGATCGGGGACGAACGTCACGGCAGTTCGGCGAGCGGCCCAACTCCGACCGTCGTGGTTTGCAGGAGGGGGAATTCCGTCAGCAGTTGTCGGATGTCGTCCAGGCTGACGCCGCGCACGATCGCCAGATCATCCTCGATGGTGCGGTACTCGCGCCGTACCAGCCAGTTGCCGCCGAGGGAACTGAGTCGTCCCATCGGTCGCTCGCCGCGCAGGACGATGCGGGTGGCGATCTTGTTCTTGGCTTGTTCGAGTTCGTCCGCCGTCACGCCGATGGCGTTCACCGCTTCGTACAGTTGCGTGATGCGTTCGAGGTTTTCCTGAGTCGATTCGGGGGCTCCGTTGAGGAACGTCAGAAAGGTGCCGACCCCTTCGAATTCGTAGTAGCCGCATTCCGCGGATTCGACCAATCCCGGATCGACCAGTTCCCAGTACAGACGGCTGTTGGAGTCGTCGCCGACGATCACGGTCAGCAGTTCGGCGGCATATCGGCGGGGGTCATGGCAGTCCGGAGCCGGGGCGAGTTGGATGATCTGCTCCTGCTGGCAGTGCTCCTTGACCACGAACTGTGACTGCGGC
>JANMLE010001388.1:0-2687 GCA_031372385.1 Planctomycetota bacterium
AGCAGTCGGTCCTCTTCAATGAACTGCATGTCGCTATCGCCCGTGGCTGCCGGATGCAATCCGTCGTACAGACTCGGCCCGACCCACAGTGTCGTGGGAACCACATGCCCGGTGACGCAGTAGTTGCGAATCGTCCAGGGAGCCATCGACACACCGATCCCACACAGCAAGGCCACCACGTTCAGCCCGCAGCTCCGCAATGAACCGTGACCACGCCCGATAAGAATGACCGCCAACGCAATCGCCGAACCAACGTACAACCACGTCGGACGTACCAGCGTTGCGATGCCGATCCAGATTCCCGCGATCACCGGCAATCCCATCCGGCGCAGCAACGACGCACTGCCTTCCGGCCTGCGAACCAATCGGGCGATCGCCAGCAGACTGACCAGCAACACCGCGGCAAACGCTGTTTCACTGAGGATCAGCACGCTGAACAGGGCCAGCGTGGGTGACAGCGCCGTATACATCGCCGCAATCAATCCGGTGGTGCCGTCGACAAGTTCCCGACCCAGACAGTAGGTCAATCCGCACGCCGCAGTCCCAACGCAGGCCAACAGGCAGCGGGCCGCGAACGGACTCTCACCAAACAGCATCTGCGACAGCGCCAGCAGCACGGGGAATCCGGGAACCCGCAACACGTATCGTGGTGGTTGATAGATCGAGTAGTCCCTGCCCGCGCGGATGTTCTGCGCCAATTCCCAATACCCTTCCGCATCGCCGGAAATCAGGCAGAGCTTGGTGGGGGGGCGATCGACTCGTTCCTGCACCGCGACCGCCAGACCCATGCGCAGCGCGAGCGCGACCGCCAGCGTCAGCAGCAGACAACGATTGGCGGCGACCGTTTCGAGAAACCTCGATCGGTTCATGGTTGAGCATCCCCCCGGATCGCCCTGGAAAGGGCGGCGGATCGTATGACCGACCGGCCAAACGGGTCAATACGGGTTCCCTCTTGGCCCGCTGCGCCCTGGTCGAGTAGGATGAACCGCGATGACTCTCGCCTGAAAGGAGACTGAAAATGAGCGTAGTGGCAGCAACCTTGGCGACTCCCGCAGATCCGTCCGCCATCGCAGCCGAGCGCTGTGACGATGCCGTGCGGACCATCCTCTTCTTCGATGGCGTCTGCGGCCTGTGCAACCGGGCGATCGACTTCGTCTTGGTGCGAGAGCAACGCGGCGAAATCAAGTTCGCCCCGATTCAGGGAGACACCGCGCGGCAACTCCTGACCCCAGCCGATCTGCAGAATCTGGACACGATGGTGCTGTGGGTCGAAGGCCGCACCTACCGCAAGTCCGCCGCCGCCGTGCGAATTCTGTGGCGACTGAGTTTCCCCTGGCGGATTCTGGGAACGCTGTTGTGGCTCATCCCCCTCCCCTTGCGGAACCTGGGATACACGCTGGTCGCGCGAAACCGCTACCGCTTCTTCGGCAAGAACGAGACCTGCCGAATGCCGACCCCCGCCGAGCGGTTGCGATTCCTGCCGTAGATCCGCAACGAGCATCTCACGCGCGGCCGGTGCATCCGCATTCCCGCCCCTGGACCGAATGAGTCGCCCCACTGACCAGCCTTTGAGAAACGTCGCTTGGACGCCTCGTCCGAGCGAATCCCATCTGGAAACTCACGAACGTGGCGTCCGTGCTACGTTGTTTTCCACAGACTGGCACGTCAGAAAGGTGGCTCCATGACCCTATCTCCCCGCTTCGCGCAGGCACTGACATACGCCTGCATCGCGCATTCCGATCAGCTTCGGAAGGGGACCGAGATCCCCTACGTCTCGCACCTGCTGGCGGTGGCGGGACTGGTCCTCGAACACGGAGGGGACGAGGACGAAGCGATCGCCGCGCTGCTGCATGACGCGGTGGAAGATGCAGGCGGCCAGCCCCGGCTCGCCAACCTCCGGCAACGGTTTGGAGACCGCGTCGCCGAGATCGTCGTCGACTGCACCGACACCGACGTGACCCCGAAGCCGCCGTGGCGAGCCCGCAAAGAAACGTACATCGCTCATCTGGCAAGCGCCTCAGCATCCGGACGACTCGTCTCCTGCTGCGACAAGCTGCACAACGCGCGCTGCATCGTCGCCGACCTCCGCACGCAGGGCGATCTCGTCTGGACCAAGTTCACCGGCGGGCGCGACGGCACGCTGTGGTACTACACGACCATCCTTGCCGAGTACCGGCGTCTTGGAGTATCTCAGCCACTCGTCGAGGAACTGGCTCGCACGGCCGAAACGATGAGAACGCTGGCCAACTCCTAGCGACTCCTCTCTTCCATCATTCTGCCCCCATCGTTCTGCCATAGAGATTGGCAGAACGATGGGGGCAGAATGATGAAAACGAAGGCATCATGGAATTGCGCGTCACATTACTCAGGATCGAACGCATGTACCGTCTGACCATCACACTCGTTGCGGTTCTGTGCTGCCTGTTGCTGCCTCACTTGCGCGCTGCCGAACCTCCTCAACCAAAACCAAACACCGTCGAAACGGAGTGGCCTCAGTTTCGCGGGCCGCGCGGCGACGGAACGTGGCGAGGACCGAAGCTGCCCGAGACTTGGCCGGCCTCGGGATTGAAGCAGCTCTGGCGGCAGCCGATTGGTGGTGGATATGCCGGAGTCAGCGTGGCCGATGGCCGCGTCTTCACGATGGACCGGCAGACCAATCCCGAAGTCGAGCGAGTCCTCTGCTTCGA
>JANMLE010001413.1:0-1020 GCA_031372385.1 Planctomycetota bacterium
AGGATGTGCTTCACCTCGGCCCCGCGCCAGCCGTAGATCGACTGGTCATCGTCACCGACGACGCACAGATTGCGATGCGGCCGCACCAGCGCCGCCACGATCTGAAACTGCATCTCGTTGGTGTCCTGGTACTCGTCGATCTGCACGTGATCGAAGCGATCCTGACACCGCTGCAGCACATCAGGGAACTCGTCGAACAACTGCGCGGTCAGCAGCAGCAGATCGTCGAAGTCGACGGCCCCGCCGGCGCGCAGCGAGCCCTGGTACTTTCGATACGCGATCGACGCCATCAGTTCGCGGTCATCGTTGACGAAGTCCCTGGCGGTGTCGGGCAGGATTCCGTTCATCTTCCAGCGGCTGACAATCGAGATCAGATCGCCGGGCTTCATGGCCGCATCGGTGACCCGGATGTCGCGCAGCGCCTTGCGCGCGGCCGATTCCTGGTCGCCCCGGTCGTAGATCACGAACTGCTTGGGATAGCCGAGGACTTCGATCTCCTCGCGCAGAATCCGCACGCAGAGCGAATGGAACGTCGAGATGTTCGGCCGCGACTTCTGTCGCTTTCCTCCCATCAGGCTGCTCATCCGCTCCTGCATTTCGCGGGCGGCCTTGTTGGTGAAGGTGACCGACAGGATCCGATTCGGTTCGATCCCCCGGCGGATCAGTTCGGCCATCCGAAAGGTGATGACGCGCGTCTTGCCGGTGCCGGCCCCCGCCAGCACGAGCAACGGGCCGGACGGTGTCGTGACCGCGTCGCGCTGCGAATCGTTCAGCTCATTCAACGATGCCGCTGCGCCGGGCCGCGGGCCACTCGGCGCAGCAGATGCGGACGATCCGGGCTTCGGTGCGGGCGTGCTGAGAAACGGGGAATACGACGACACGGCACGGTCCTGAAAAGCTTCCGGCAATCATGGGGTCAAGAGAGTCACCTGCGGGTTACGCGCTCTCCACCAACAGGAACGTTGTGGTAGCCGCTTGCTGTTGGCGAAGGGGTCGGGAGTCTTTTTCATGCCGCACAAC
>JANMLE010001471.1:0-1295 GCA_031372385.1 Planctomycetota bacterium
GAATCGCGCCTGGCGGCGGGGATTGTCGTGAAGGAAGAAGTCTTTGTGGTGGAACTCGATTTCGACGGACGAACCGAGTTCACTCCGGCGACGTTCGCAGAGGTCGAGCATGTCCTCGTCGGAACGCGACTGCTGCGACACCATCGCCTGGCGGTGAATTTCCCCGCTCGCACCGTGCAACTTGAACGAGAATTCCAGTCCTGAACCGGTTGGTCAACTTCAGCATCTGCAGGGACGCACATGACCATTTCCACCGCACGCACGCTTCCCCCCGAACTTCGCGACGTCCAGCTTCGCATGGAAGAACTGGGACGCGGCTACGGCCTCGACTTCTTCGAGACCATCTTCGAGGTGCTCGATCTGGAAGAGTTGTGCATGTTTGCCGCGTACGGCGGCTTTCCGGTGCGGTATCCGCACTGGCGGTTCGGGGCCGAGTTCGACGAACTCGTGAAGACGCACATGTACGGCCTGCAGCGGATCTACGAGATGGTGATCAACACCGATCCCTGCTACGCCTATCTGCTGAACACGAACGAAATGGTCGACCAGAAGCTGGTCATCGCCCACGTCTACGGTCACTGCGACTTCTTCAAGAACAACGCCTGGTTCTCGCAAACCAACCGCAAGATGCTCGACCAGATGGCCAATCACGCCACGCGGATCAACCGGTACGTCGACCGGCACGGGTTCGAACGGGTCGAAGAGTTCATCGACGCCTGCCTGTCGCTGGAAGACCTGATCGACACGCATTCGATGCACATCAAGCGGGCCTCCGAAGTGCAGGCGATCCCGCACGCGGCGCTGCTGCGCGAGGATGACTATGAATACCTGCAAGGAGCCAACCGCTTCCCCTCGAAGGGCTACATGGAAGACTTCATCAACCCCCCGAGGTACTCGCGCAGGAAGTCCGCGACAAACGGCAGAAGGAGGAGGCGAAGGAAAAGACGCGATCGTTCCCCGACGAACCGCAGCGCGACGTCCTGCTGTTCCTGCTCGAACACGCCCCGCTGCGCGACTGGCAGCACGACATCCTGGCCATCATTCGCGACGAAGCCTATTACTTCGCCCCGCAGGGCCAGACCAAGATCATGAACGAGGGCTGGGCCAGCTACTGGCACACGTTCCTGATGACACACCACGGACTGACGGATGCAGAAGTGATCGACTACGCCGACCATCACAGCGGCACCGTCGCGATGACGCCGCAACGGATCAACCCGTACAAGGTCGGCATCGAACTGTTCCGCGACATCGAAGAACGGTGGGACAAGGGACAGTTCGGTGAGGAGTGGGAG
>JANMLE010001484.1:0-1250 GCA_031372385.1 Planctomycetota bacterium
GCCGCTGGCAGACGACTGACGGGCGATTCCCATCAGACCAAATGCCGAGCCAGCCAGACCCGCCAGCAACAAACCACCCGCCGCGAGTTTTCCCCGTCCCTGACGAACGGACGAAGTGGCCAGCGCGATCGCCGCGCCGAAGGTAACCATCAGACAGAAGGTCAGCAGCACCCCGTGCCACATGGCTCCCGCCGCCGATCCCTTGAAGAAGGGGCGTGCCAAGACCAACCCGAACAACACGACAGCCAGAATGCGCAGAGCCAGCAACACGATGTCGCGAAAGTGCATGACCCGGCGGTTGCGTTCCAAGGCTTCCCGCAGGAAGTCCATGGCGGCCCAACTGACTGTCTTGAACCGACGCCGGTTCAGCAGATGAATGATGATTGGTCCGGCGGCGGCCACCGCCCCGGCAATCGCAAACGTACTGGCGTCGAAGGAGAGCATTGGTAACCGGGTTCGAGACTCAAGGGGAAGACGCAGCCAATCGCTGCCGTTTCTTAATGTAGCCACGCTCGCCAGAGCGTGGGAACCGACGCCGCCACCCACGCTCTGGCGAGCGTGGCAACCTGACCACGCGAATCACTTTTGCCCCAGCTTTTCCCGCAAGCCCTCGATCTTCCCCTCTTGCAGGATGGGCAAGTACCGGTTGGGAATGGCGAGGATGAAACAGCCCACCGCGGTCCCGTACAGGTGTCCCTGCTTGCCGTGGACCCAGCGGGTGTCGCGCCAGGCACCGTCTTCCGCGGGGAGTTCGGGTTTGCGGAGTTGCGAGGCGATCAGGTGGTCGCGCAACAAAGGATAGTTGTGCCGCCAAGGGTCACCCCCCGACTGGTAAAGCGCCTGACCGACGTAGTACAGCGTATAAGCATCGAAGGGGACTTCGCCGTTCCCTTTGACCGGCTTCAACCGCGAGACTTCCTTCGAGATCAAGTCCAGGTTCTTGGAGATCCGCCAGTCGTCGTACTGGCCGAATTCTTGCAGACAGACAACACCACACGCGGCCATCGCCACCGTCCCGCGGTTTCCGTCGTAGGTGAACTGTCCGCCACCTTCCTTGGCCCGTTCGTCCATGCCCCGCGCCCCGTTGTCGGCCTTGTAATGATCGCGGACCGATTGGATGGCGAGCTTGATGACATCGTTGCGCACTTCAAAGCCACTGTCGACCGCGCTGCGCAGTGCCTTGGCCTGCATGACCGACAAACTCAGATCGTGTCCATGCGGTTGCCGCTTCGCCCGGTAGTCCCAACCAC
>JANMLE010001488.1:0-1319 GCA_031372385.1 Planctomycetota bacterium
GTCCCACGGGTCGATCATTTCCTGCCGACTGCGTTACTTCTCTTGCCAGCGCTTCCAGGCCAGGCCCGGCTTGTCGACGCGGAACTGCACCAGCCGCGTGTGCTCGACTTCGGTCACATACACCGTGCATCCGTCGGGGCCGCCGAAGCAGAGGTTGCTCGGCTGCTTCCCCAGCACGTCGATTTCACGCAGTTCCTTTCCCTCGGGGGTCAGCACGACGACGGTCCCCTTGCCGTATCGCGTGATGTACAGGTTGCCGGTCGCATCGCAGCGCATGCCGTCGAAGCCGTGGTCGGAGAACTGCTTCAACAGTCGTTTCTTCGCGAGTGTTCCGTCCGGCTGGATGTCGAAGACCCAGACATTCCGCTGCGCCGACTCGTTCACATACAGCAACCGGCCATCCGGGCTGACTTCGATGCCGTTCGTGGTTCCCATGTCGGCCGCGACCCGTGTCACCTTCCCCGCGGTGTCGATCTTCCAGATTTGACCAGTGCTCTTCTCCCACGCCGGATCGCTGGCATAGAGCGTGTCATTGGGGGCGATGGCCAGATCGTTCGGTTGATTCATCGAGTCCTCGTGCGCGAAGACCTCGATCTTTTTCGACTTCATGTCGATCCGCAGCACGTTGTGTTCGACGTAGTCGGCCACGTACATCCGGCCCTGCCGGTCAAAGACGATCCCGTTGCCGGTGCTCTTCCCCGGCAGTGTGACGAACACGTCCCCTTTCCCGTCCGGAGTCACTTTGCCGATGGTCTGGTCTTTGGAGAAGTTGACCGCGTAAATGGAACCGTCCCGGCCGCACTGCGGACCCTCGATCCCCGCCGTGAACTGCTTCGGCTGGGTCAGCGGCTTGGCAACGAACAACGGATCGCCAGCCTGGGCCAGCACGGAACCAATCAGGGCGGTGACGAGGAGCATGCGGCAACCCTTTGGAAACGACGACGGAGCAGGCGACGCGGAAGAACAACAACGGCCGAATTCTGGGAGACGACGTCATACCCAGCTTGTGATTGCGAATCAACCGGCCCACTCCAAGCCGCCCGGCAGATCGCGGGCTGAATACTCGATGTGGATCACACGACGATGTTCCGGAGTGCGGCAAGCGGACGAAGCGTGCAACAACAGCGGCCGCATTGGTGCGTCCCGTTGAACCTCACGCCGTGTGATGTCATTGCCGGCCGCGCTTTTGTTCGACTTCCTTCCAGAGTGGCCCGTACACCTCTTTGTCGAACGGCGGACAACCGGTGGGGTATTGGCCGAGGGGATGATCCTTCGACCGCATCAGGTTCGTGCAGTACGAAAACGTCCGGCAGGTCAGC
>JANMLE010001904.1:0-2261 GCA_031372385.1 Planctomycetota bacterium
GGGCGGCTGGGCCAGCATGCTCGACAAACCCATCGCACCGTCGTCCATCGCCTGACGCACCAGCTCCCGCATCTGCTTCCGCTGGTCCTCGCTCGGCCGCTCGAACGAGTCGCCCATCACGCAGCGCCAGACGGAACCAAGCCCCACATACGAGGCGACGTTGACCGCGATCCCTTCGCGTTCGAGCGTGTCGAAGTATTCCTTCAGCGTGCTCCAGTGCAGCGTGCGGCCGTTGACGCTCAGCTTCTTCGCGCCGAGCTTTCCGAGCGACGGAGCGGCGGATTCCCCTTCACCCAGCACTTCGGTGGTGACACCCTGCCGGATCTTGCTCGGCGCGCCGCCATCCTCCAACAGCAGGGTGTCCGAGTGCGAATGGATGTCGATGAATCCGGGCGAGACCACCAGTCCCGACGCATCGATCTCACGGGTTGCCGTCTGAGCGGGGATGCGTCCGACCGCCACAATGCGGTTGCCGCGCACGGCAACGTCACCGTGAAACCAGGGATTCCCCGTGCCATCCACGATGCGGCCGTTCCGTATGATCAGATCGTACGACGGTGGTTCGGCGGCTCGAACAGACGGACTCAGCGCGAAAGAAACCGCAATCGACAACAACGTCAACGACGGGTATCGAATTGACCAGCGTCGAGCAGCACGAGATTTGTGATTCATGACGGTTGGCTCCTGGAGGATAGATACCTCACGCGGCCCAAAGTGATATGTTTAGCCGCAACGCCAACGGCGTGCGCGCGAGCGGTGGTCAACCGTCCCACGCGCGCACGCCGTTGGCGTTGCGGCTAAACGAAAACGTCATCACTGATGCCCGCGTGCGGTCTGACAGCCGGTCGACAACTGCCGCTCGACAAGCGCTCCGCTCCTGCGGCCACCGGGAGGAATCAGCTCCAGTAATTCTCGCCGTGCCAGTTCATGGGCGGCTTGGTCTGAACCTCGATGTCGCCGTTGACCTGCATCTGGCAGGCCAGCCGCAGATCCTTCTCATGTCCCAGCCGCGCAAAGAAGGTCAACGGGTTCGTGATCATGGAGACCTTCTCGAACGTGCTCTGCTTGGAGCAGTTTTCCAGCCCCTTCTTCACGATGACCCGGCAACTGGTACACAGCCCGTTCCCGAGGCAGTTGAGGTAGTTGTGCGGGAACGGATAGAGCTGCACACCCGCCTTGATGGCTTCCCTCCGCAGGTTGGCTCCGGCGGGGACTTCTACTGTTTTCTTCTCGTTGACGAATGTGATGGTCGGCATTTCGACGCGGTTCCTGAGTCAGATTCCAATCGGTCCAACGGCTGCGCGGTGATGATAAAGTCGACCGGCGGTTGGCCGCAAGTCGACGAAGCTTGTGGAACGCCACCGCATCGGATTCAATGCGGCCCGATGAGACTCAATGATCTTTCTGCCTCTCTCTTTCTGTCTCGTTCTTCCCGTACCGACAAGTGCGGGAGACAGAAAGAGAGAGGCAGAAAGATGACGACCGATGAAGTCATGGCGAAAATCGGAAGCAAGAGATGTACACCCCCTTTGTCTTCGCGTCTGCCCCTTCCTCCAGACCGCTGTCCCCTGAGAGCGTGTGAAACTTTCGGGTTCAGTCGCGCTCCAGCACAAGCTGTTGCGTTGGCTTTAGCCGACGCCGTACGACACCTCGCGTGGGTTGAAACCCACGCTACAAAGATTCACAACCTCTGACACCTGACCCCCGCCCCCTCTTCTCGGAATCGCCACATGGACATCCGCCAGATCACTGTCCCGCTTGTTGAAGTTGCCGCCGACTGGTTGGTTGTGCCGGTCGTCGAACCGGTTGAGATTTCGGGACACCTTGCCGCTTTGGATGCGGCGCTGTCGGGTGCGTTGTCTCGGCTGAAGGAGTTGGGCGACCTCACTGGAAAGTTCGCCTCGACCGTCGCCCTGCGCGGTGTGACGGGGATCGCCGCGTCGCGCTTGTTGCTGCTGGGGCTCGGCAAGCCCGACGAACTGACGGTTGGCCGACTCGACCGGGCTCTGGCGACTGCCGCGCGGATGATCTCGGACAAGGAGAATGTGCGCGCCGCATTCGCCGTCCCGGACGCCGCGGTCGGTGGTGTGACACCCGCCCAGTTCGCGTCCGCCGCGGCAACGTCCGCGTTGACCGGCTCGCTCGGACAGGATCTGTTCCGCGCCGAACGAAACCGGTTCCCGTTCGCGTCCGCCAGTATTGTCTCTTCCACAACGGCCGCCGACGGACTGACATCGGCGGTCGAGCGGGGTCAGATTCTC
>JANMLE010001500.1:0-2711 GCA_031372385.1 Planctomycetota bacterium
CCCGCTGGATCGCGGTCAGCGATGAGAGGTCCGGTGCGGTCGCACTCCGTCGCAGCCTCTTCGCCGGTGCGAAGAGTCCGAAGCGCCGCTTG
Source organism: Planctomycetota bacterium (assembly GCA_031372385.1). Taxonomy (GTDB): domain Bacteria; phylum Planctomycetota; class Planctomycetia; order Planctomycetales; family Planctomycetaceae; genus Schlesneria. Next base: position 93 of record JANMLE010001500.1, read on the forward strand.
GGTGCCGAAAGTTCCGCGTAGCCCCGTTCGATCAGATCGAACACGACCAACCGAGTCACTTGAGGCGCACCGCCTCGCAGAAAGGCGGTTTCATAGGGATCAGGCAACGCGGGCGAAGTGTCCGGCAGATCATCGTCGCGCGTGCCATCGCACAACCAGATCCAGACGGCGCCGGCAATCAGACCAATCAAACCGAACGCCACGTACAACAGCAGGAAATGCGGCCAATCGAGATCGGTCAGCGAATTGTGCAGCAGCGAGTTCATGATGCGCCTTTGGGGAAGAGATCGCCCGTTGCGTGTCAGTCAGCCTCGTGAATTGATCGAGTGAACGCAGGCGGCCCGTTTTGGATTGCGCTGAGGATCGAAGCATCCAAGATTGTCGGGATTTTGAGAGTTGTGGTCCGGACGCCCTCGTCCGGACGAGGGCGTCCGGACTACAAAAACACGCTACTCGTCATCGAACTCAACCGACCGGACTTCGCTGAGGATGCTGCCGCGGGCCAGCAGTGTGGAGAGTTGATCGCCGACGGCGACCGTCGCGGCGTCGCGGATCAACTCGCCGTCCGACACCCGCTTGGTCAACGAGTAGCCCCGATCCAGCACGGCGAGCGGACTGAGCGCATTCAACGATGACGCCAACGAATGAACCTGCTGGCGCGAGGATTCGATTGTCTGCTTCACGCCCCGTTTCAGCCGCGCTTCCATGTCGTCCAGCTTGTGCGACAGTTCGTGAATCCGGTCGAGCGGCCGGGCGAAGCAGCGGCGGCCGGCCAGTGAATCCAAACGCAGTCGCGCGCGTTGAGTCTGCTGCCGGAGCGATGACATCAGCCGCTGACGGATCAGATCCAATTCGGCCCGCACGTCCGACTCCAGCGGGACGACCAGTTCCGCCGCTTCGCTCGGGGTGAGCGCGCGCCGGTCGGCCACCAAGTCTGCGATCGTCACATCGACTTCATGGCCCACCGCGCTCACGACCGGAATCTGGCAGGCGCAAATCGCACGGGCCACGATTTCCTCGTTGAACGCCCACAAGTCCTCCATGCTGCCGCCGCCGCGTCCGCAGATGACGACGTCCACTCCGGGAATGAGATGCACGCGGCGCAGTGCGGCGGCGATCTGTCCCGCCGCCTGGTCCCCCTGCACGGCCACCGGCACAACCACGATGTCGGCCCGCGGCCACCGACGGGTCAGCACCTGGATCATGTCCCGCACGGCGGCGCCCGTGGGGCTGGTGATCAGGGCGATGCGCTGCGGATAGCGCGGCAGCGGGCGCTTGCGTTCGGGGGCGAACAATCCCTCCGCGGCGAGTTTCTGCTGGAGCTGGCGAAAGGCCAGTTCCAGCGGTCCGATCCCCTTGGGCTGCAACTGCTCGACGACAAGCTGATGCTGTCCGCGCGCCTCGTAAACCTGGATCGGCCCGGCGGCGATGACGTCCATCCCGTCACGCAGATCAAAGCGAATCCGCTGGGCCGTGCCGCGCCACATCACCGCCTTCAACTGGGCCGCATCGTCCTTCAGCGTGAAGTAAACATGGCCCGAGCCCGCGCGCAGGAAGTTCGAGATTTCACCGCTGACCCACACATGGGGAAACGCATCCTCGACGACGTTCTTCAAGACAAACGTCAGGGCGCTGACGGTCAGAACGGGCACGACTTCAGTTGGAACGGCGGGCATGGAACGGACTCACTCTTCGCAGAGTCACAACGGGAGGTGCATCTCTTCTCAGTTTGCACTTTGCACTGATCACTTCTCACTTTGCACAACCTGATCCCCCGTCATCCACCCAGCAGCAGCCGTCCGACGTACTTCACCGCGCGGGCAATGTCGTTGGCTTGGTCGTCCCCCTGGTTGCGGATGGCGGTCAGCCAGCCGCGGTAGTCGATCTCACCGAGCAGCGCCAGCAGTTCGGTCCAGTCCACGACGCCGCTGCCGACCGCCGCCTCCTGGCCGCCGCCGTCGAAGCCCTTGAAGCCGTCCCGCAACTGCACGTGCATCGTCACCGCGTGCAGCAGTCGTAGGGCTTCGGTGTTGGAACGGCCGGTCAAGGCAAAGTGGGCGGGATCGTAGTCGATCCCCATCGGACCGGACTTCACTTCCTCGGTCAGCGCCAGCAGTTCCTCGGGCGAGTCGTTGGTCGGAGTGATGCACAGGACGGTGCCGATCCGGTTGGCGTGGCTTGCCAGATCGTTCAGGATCTCGACCAGCAGCCGCCGCGATTTGGACTCGCGGTCTTCGGGGATCTTGCCGACCTTGCAGCAGAGCGTTTTGGCCTTCAGCGAGTAGGCGAAGGTCATGGCATCGCGCAGTTCGTTGACGCGCCGATCGATCTCATGTTCCTCGGTCAGCGGACGCGACAGCGGGAACGAGGCGCCGGAGATTGACAGGTTGAGTTCACCAACCCGGTGCAGAAACTGCTTGCGCCCGGTGTCGGTCAACCCGGTCGAAACGAACTCGTTCCGCAGGTCAAACTGCACCCCCTGCACGGACAGGTCGGCGGCGGACTTCAACGAGTCCATCAGGGGCTGGCGAAAACAGCGGGTAGCGACGGCAAGTCGAAATTGATGCATGGTGGGACGGACGATCGGAGGCTCAGCATGATTCGAACAAGAAACGCGGT
>JANMLE010001536.1:0-1142 GCA_031372385.1 Planctomycetota bacterium
GATTGGGGATTGAGCAGCGCGTGCGCGATCTCGGGTTGCTCGGCGCGATCGGTTTCACGCCGCGACAGGTGCGCAGGCAGATGTTGTGCGAAGGTCTTGTTGTCGTCGTCGCCGGCGGCTTGGTCGGTCTGCTCGCCGCGGTCGGCTATGCCAAGCTGATGATCTACGGCCTGACGCATTGGTGGGTCGGTGCGATCGGAACGCGCAATCTGATTCTGGAGATCGGCCCCGTCAGCCTGCCGGCCGGGTTCGCGATCGCCGTCGCAGCCGCGCTGGTCTCGATCTGGTGGGCGCTGCGACAGTTGAACGGGCTCAGCCTGCGCGAACTCCTGGCGGGCGTGACCGCGAAGCAAGTCGATCTGATGGCGCACCTACGTCGAGCCCGCGACGCGCGACGCCGTGCCGTTGTGTGCGCCGCGCTGGCCCTGCTGCTGACCGTCGGAATCGTCACCCGTTTGATTCCGGCGGCGGCCGCGTTCTTCGTGGTCGGCATCCTATCGTTGGTCGCCACGCTGTCGTTTCTATCGGTGTGGTTGGAAGGGAGCGCGCAGCGGAGCCAAGGGAGTGGCGCGAATCGAGAGGCGCTGTCACAAGCATCGGCGCTGCGAGGCCGCGGCACTGTGGCACTCGGTCGACTCGGCCTGCGGAACGCATCGCGGCAGCGGCTGCGCAGTGTGATGACCGCCGGCATGATCGCGACTGCCACGTTTCTAATCGTCACAGTCGCCGCGTTCCGACGCGATCCCACCGGCGAGTTGCCCGACAAGAAATCGGGGAACGGGGGCTTCACGCTGGTCGCGGAGTCCAGCAGTCCCGTGCTGTACGACCTGAACACGCCCGACGGTCGCAACAAACTGCAACTGAACGCGCCGCCCGGCACCGACACGGCCAAGGCGCTGGCCGCGATGCGAGTCGTCCCGTTCCGGGTGAAGCCGGGCGAGGACGCGAGTTGCTTGAACCTGTACCAAACCAAAGTCCCGACGATCCTCGGCGCACCGCAGACATTGATCGATGAAGGGCGCTTCGCGTTCGCGCTGGGATCGTGGAAGAACTTGGCGGGCAACGCTGACGGCAGCGCGATGCGCGATGATGTCGACCACGTGCTTGGCGACCTGAACACGCTGATGTTCTCGATGCACAAG
>JANMLE010001564.1:0-1770 GCA_031372385.1 Planctomycetota bacterium
GGGAATGCGTTTTGATTTGAACGGGGCTCCGTCGCTCCTGTTGAACAACACTCATGAGCGGCACGGCGCTATCCGCCGGTCTGCTGGAAATCACCGGCGGCTAGCGCCTTGCCGTTCACGTCACACGACTTTCAACAGGACTGGCGGAGAGCCGCCAAATGCCAATTGATTCAATGATTTGCGGGGTCGACGAACTGATCGCGCACATGTCGCAGTTGTTCGCCCTGCAGCCGGGTGATCTGATCTTCACCGGAACTCCGCCGGGTGTGGGCACCGCCCGCAACCCGCCGGTCTTCATCAAGCCGGGTGACCGGATGGAAGTGGAGATCGAGGGCCTCGGCGTGCTCGCCAATCCCGTGGTGGCAGATCAGTAACCCGTAGTGTGAGCGAGGCTGGAGGATGGCCACTCTTGGCCGTCCTTCGCGCGGTGTGACGTTGCCGTGAAAGCCAAAGCCGGACGGGCAGGAGTGCCCATCTTTCGGAGATGGCGACTCAACGTGACATTGGGCCACTGAACACGGAGAACTGTGGCTTCACGCGAGAATGTCGCGGACGATGTGGCCGTGGACGTCGGTCAGTCGGAATTGCCGGCCGGCGTGGAAGAAGGTCAGGCGTTCGTGGTCGAAGCCGAGCAGATGCAGGATCGTCGCCTGCGGGTCGTGAACGTGGACCGGTTGATCGACGACGTGGAAGCCGAGATCGTCGGTCGATCCAACACCAGACCCCGCTTGATCCCGCCGCCGGCCAGCCACATGGTGTACGCCTGCGGATGGTGGTCGCGACCCAGGCTGCGTCCGAGCGCGGGGTTGGTCTCGACCACCGGCGTGCGACCGAACTCGCCTCCCCAGACGACGAGCGTTTCATCGAGCAACCCGCGCCGCTTCAGATCGGTCACCAGCGCGGCCGAAGCTTGGTCAGTCTTGCCGCAGTTGTTCTTCAGATTCCCGACGACATCCGAGTGCGCATCCCAACCCTCGTTGTCGATGTTCACGAACCGGACTCCCCGCTCGATCATCCGCCGGGCCAGCAGGCACGCGCGGGCGAACGAGGGCTTGTCGGGATCGCAGCCGTACAGTTCCAGCGTCTCCTTCGATTCGCTCTTCAGGTCCATCAACTCAGGCGCGGAGGTTTGCAGACGAAACGCCATCTCGTAGCTGGAGGCGATGGAAAACGGCCAATCACTGGGCTATTCGGTTCCTGACACCTTTGTTTTCCACCGAAAGATAGACCAAGCCGGTCTCATCACCCAGCCCAAAATCTCGCTCCGCCCTCGAATTGTTCACTCTCATCCCACCGTGGCACATGCCCTCGCGCGTGCGTCCCCCCGCTCCGCGCCGACCACGAGAAAAACCCGCCCGGCAGTGCCATTCACTCCTGACCCCTTTGATCTCCCCTGACCCAACACTGTTCGGCACTCGGGTTGCTGGCGGCATAATTTTCCGTAGTCGCACGGCACGCTTTTTGCGCCAGGCGAGGCCTCGACTATTGTTTGGTGATGGAGACTCAGAACTCACGGAAGAAGCGGGGTGGGCGGTTGTCCGTCGCGGCGGACAACGCCACGGGTGCGGAACCGCCAGCCGAGCCAGCATCAGCCGAGCCAGCCTCGACCGAGAAGCGGCTGACCAAGCAGCGGCTGACCGAGAAGGACATTGTCGGCCTGAAGTATTTCGACCAACTGCTGCCGCTGTTCCAACGGTTGCATGACGACGGCTGCGAGCGCGACAAGGCGGGGAACCGCGAGCTGCATTTCGACCAGTATTGCCTGATGGT
>JANMLE010001591.1:0-3319 GCA_031372385.1 Planctomycetota bacterium
GTCCCACCACCGATGACGGAGTGCACTAGCTCGACCAGGTGACGCTCATCCTTTTCCCTGGTCTTCGATTCGGGATCGCCTAATTGCACCGATTTCAACACTCTCCAAAGATCCGCCGGAGAAACGAAGACTCTGAGTTTCTTGCTGCCGTTTCCTGAGACAATCAACGGAGTCGCCCTGTCGCCCCAAGTTGGTCGAACTTCTGATTCTTTTTCCAGTACGAACGGACCTAAGAGGGAGAGTGAAACATCAGCCGTGGCAGCGGATTTCAGATCGAACGAAGAGAGTGTTGTCGCAAGTTCAAATGGGGCGTTGAAAGCCATGCGGAGCGGCGAGAACTTCTCGGACGGTTTTGGAGTCGTTAGCGGTGTGTTGGGAGTGCCAGATGTTGAATTGATTGCAGCAAGCCGATTGGCTTCCAGTTCCGCCGCAGCGACTTGCTCGGCTTTCTTTAGTGCTGCTAGTCTCTCAGCTTCCTTCGCCGCAGCGATTCGTTCAGCGTTTCTTTGCGCTGTTTTCTGCTCGGCAGCGATTCGTTCGGCTTCCGTTTCGGCTGCGCGTTTGGCTTCTTTCTTTTTTTCTGCGATTTGCGCCGCTTGATTGGTCTCACCGTCGGCACCGGCGTTTTGAGTCGATGAGTCGTGGATTGTCCCTTTAGCGCCTTCAATTTGTGGTGCCTCGGACTGCTTTGGTTTGTTTGATTCTGGTGAAAGATCGACGAATGGCATGATGGCAGCCGTGGTAATCACTGACGCCAAGAGTGCGAAACATGCGAACGGGAACCAACCGATCGCTGTCGCAACCCATGTGGAACTCTCTGGCTTCTGACGTTCCCGTACAATACGAGGCGCATCGGAACCGCGAAGTGTCTGCATCATTCCGGCAAGGAACGCCGGCGGGATTTCGCCGGAGGCGCAGTTGGCTTTCAGCAGTGGTTTCAAAGCCTGAAGTTGCTTGTCCGGTTTTTGCGGATCGTCTCTCGCTTCGAGGAGTTTCTGACACTCGGTGGCGACGCTGGCCCCGAGTTCCCGCATTCGGTTCTTGCGGGCAAAGCGGTCAAATAGCCCGGCTGGCTTGGACTGGAGTCGTTTCAGTTCATCCAGACTGGCGCGGACCCGCGACCAGCGTGACAGTTCCTGCCTGCGATCGTCGGGAAGTCGCGATTCGGCGGCTTTCAGAATGTCCAACCGCAGGGGGAACTTGCGGCCGCTGTCCGAAAGCTGATCGAGCAGGTCGGTGAGTCGCACATGCAGGATTGGCTCGTCATTGGGATAGACTTCGAACAGGATTGACCGCAAAGCGGGATCGCGCAGCAGCACGTCCCAGTGGTCTTCCTCCAGACGTTCGTCTTCCAGCAAACTCGTCAGATCCACCCGCTTTCGCGGGTTGTCCTTCGCCGCTCGGGCCAGGTAGGTCAGCATGATCAGCGTTTGAGGGCCGGCCATTTCGCGTTTGATCGCGCCGGATTCGAAAACCGTCCGGCAGAGCCCGCGTAATTTGCCCGCATCGAGTGCCGCGAAGAGCTTTTCCAACAACGGACGATCGACACCCGCACCGTGATTGGCGGGCGACCAGAGCGACTCGCAGCCTGCCGGCAATTGCCCTGCTTCGATCACTTCACGCTGCAACCGCGCCAGCCGCAGGTCGCTCGAAATCAGCCGGTCCTCGAAGAACCGGGGCAATTCGTTCGCGGGAAGGCAGTCACAGAGTTGTTCCAACGTCTGGGCGGTGTTGGGGAGTGCCGGTTCTTCGCTCAGCACATGGGCCATAAGCGTGACTCGGGACGGAGACTGCGCGAGCCCTGTCCACGTTTGTTCGTCGTTGGAAAGGCTCCGCAGCCGGGTCAGGAGGGTCATGCGAAACTTTTGCCGCGCCACATCGAGCGACAGTGCCGAGATGTCCCGTTCAGAAACGGGCGGCGCACCGGTGCGCAACAACCCCTCGGCCAGATCACAGGCACCAAAATAATGTTAACAGTCCCGGATGTTGGACAGACCAGACTTCCCGGCTGCGGCCAGTTCATCCCGCTTCCGGTCGACCACCGCCAGTCCATTCGGCCCGAGGAATGTCGCAAGCATTGTGCTCACATACCGCGACTCCGGCGACTCCCGCGGGTCTTGACGCGGTGTCGGACTGTACGTGTTGAAGATGGTCACTCCGCCGCGAAGCCCGGCCAGGTACTGCTCGGAACGGGACGGATCGTAGAAGTCGGTGGCGGTCAACACCGTCGAAAAGGGGTCCGCATGGGGCTCAAACGTGCTGACGCTGAGTTGATCCACGAGTCCCTGGCGCGGGAGCAGCCGGATGACTCCATAAAACAGCAAGGCGGCCAGGGATGGCTCGACCGCGACGAGCAATCGTTCCCGCCGATCAACATTCAGAGTGACCACGGTGTGAAACAACGCCGTAAACAGAGCGAGCCGTTCTTCCACCGGTTTTTCGCGCCAGCGTTGAGGGATGGCACACTTCGGAGAAGGCTCGTCGCGCGAACCCGGTCGTCCGTCGCGAAAATCGCCTCTTGCCGGCGTGGTCAGGAAACTGAGCAGCTTGGCGTCATTGATCACACTTCCGAAGCCCGGCAATCTCGTCAATTGAAAAACGGAATCCAAATCGTGCGGGATGTCCCCGCGATCTTCCACTACCCAGAAGTCGGCACCCCACATCTGCAAGGCTTCCGACAACGACCAGCTTTGCTCCGTCGGTTCGGTGGCGTCATGCAGCAGCAGATGGGCGAAGTAGCTGCCCGTTCGGGGTGGTGTTGACGTGTCCGATGTTCGATAGGCCACGTGAGCCACCAGGTTTGCACCAGCCGTCTTGGCCGCGATCAATCGTCGCCAAGGCGAGCTATCCGCCGTCAGGCGCTGCCGGGCGTCCGCCGGAGTGTCCGATGGCAACGGCAACCCGCGGAAGTACATTTTCTCGAATCGTTGAAACGTCTCGTGACTCGCCGCCTTTTCCACCGACCCGGCGCGCGTGGAATACTCGAACGGCTGGTTCTGGATATTGCCGGTGTGCCGGTGCAAAGCCGAAGTGCCGTACGTGCAGTGCGTGCAGTACAACTGATGAATGATCGGATCCGTCATGATTCACTTCCAAGCGTTCAACCGTTGCCACCCGCCCGCCACCATCCGCTAAGGATCGGCGCATCAATTACTGCCGTCTTTCGCTCCGCGAAAGAACGTCCTTTCGCGGAGCGAAAGGCGACAATGTGACAGTTATTTCTGCGCCGATCCGAAGCTTCCTGGGCCACAGCGACTGCGGCAGCAACACCGACGTCCTGTCCGACCTGTTCATGCTCGTGAAAGAAGACCACCCGGCC
>JANMLE010001654.1:0-2031 GCA_031372385.1 Planctomycetota bacterium
TCGGCCGGCCAGTTGGTGTCCCGTCTGGCAGAACGTGATCGCGGGATCGTGATTGATCGCCTCGGTGTGCATGGTGCGGATCATGCAGAATTCGTCGGCGATTCCCGACATGTGCGGGAGGATGTCGCTCATCCACATCCCGCTCTGGCCGTGCTGGGCGAACTTGAAGATCGACGGCGCGACGGGAAACTTGGACTGCCCCGACGTCATCGTGGTGAGGCGTTGTCCCTGGCGGATCGAGTCGGGCAGCTCCTCACCATGTCGCGCGGCCATGCCGGGCTTGGGGTCGAACAAGTCCATCTGCGACGGGGCACCGGACTGAAACAGATAGATGATCCGCTTCGCCTTCGGTGCGAAGTTCGGAAACCCCGGCAGCGCGGCATGAGCCTTCTCGCGATCACCGACAGCCGCCAATGCCGACTGTCCAAGCAGCGTCCCCAGCGCGGTCGCGCCGACACCGGCTGAGACTCGCTGCAGGAAGACGCGGCGGTTGATGGCATCTTGAATCGAGAAGAGGCTGGAGGTGGTCATGGATGAGCGGCCTTGATCTCTGGGTAGCCACGCTCGCCGAGAGCGTGGGGGGATTCGCGGAAGTCCCACGCTCTTGGCGAGCGTGGCTACAAGACGTCACTCGCGTGTGACGACTTCGTCCAGGTTCAGGAGGATGTTGGCGGTCAGGGTGTACGCGGCCAACTCGGCGGGGTCGAGGTTGGGCTGGGGCTTGGAGTCTCCGAACGTGATCAGCTTGGTGGCGGCTTCGCGGTCCTGTTGCAGGCGGGACAGATCTGCTGTCAGTCCCTCGGTCAGGATCTTCAATTCATCGGCGGTGGGGCGGCGTGAGGTCGCGAATTGGAAGCCGCGCGTCAGTCGTTCGGCGGGGGTTGTGCCCCCTTCGGTCAACATCCGTTCGGCCAGTTTGCGGGCGGCTTCGACGTAGGTGATTTCGTTCAGCAGCGACAGCGCCTGCAGCGGCGTGTTGGTGCGGGACCGCTTCACCGTGCAGACCTCGCGGCTGGGGGCGTCGAACAGCAGCATCGACGGCGGCGCGGCGGTTCGCTTCCAGATGGTGTACATCGTGCGTCGGTACAGTCCGTCCCCCGTGTCATGCTTGTAGCCGCGCAGGTCGCCGTAGCGGCTGGTCTCGTCCCAGACACCTTCGGGCTGGTAGGGACGGACGCTCGGTCCGCCGACCTTGTCAACCAACAGTCCGCTGGCCGCGAGGGCCTGATCGCGCAGGGTTTCGCCCGACAGTCGGAATCGCGGGCCGCGGGCCAGCAGGCGGTTCTCGGGATCACGCTCGCTCAGTTCGCGTGTGACGTGTGAGGACTGTCGATAGGTGGCGCTCATCACGATCAGCTTTTGAATCGCCTTCATGTCCCACGCCTTGGCCGGTTGGCCGGCGACCGCGGGTGTGACGGAGGGTTGCATGAACTCGGCGGCGAGCCAGTCGAGCAGTTCCGGATGCGACGGGAACTCGGCCTGCGAACCGAAGTTCTCGGAGGTCTTCACCAGACCCGTGCCGAAGAACCGTTCCCACGCCCGGTTGATCCAGACGCGCGACGTCAGCGGATGCGCGGGATCGACCAGCCATTGGGCCAGGCCGAGACGATTTCGCGGCGTGGCATCGGGCATGGCGGGGAGTGCCGCCGGCAGACCCGCAATCACTTTGTCGCCGCGTTTGTCGTATTCGCCGCGCGTCAGGATGAACGCCTCGCGCGGCTGCGGCAGTTCGCGCATCACCATGACATTCGGCGCGGCCGCCATGATCTTGTTCTGTTGTTGACGGATACCAGCCACGGCTGATTCAGACTGCTTCAGCGGGCTGTCGACGTTGGCGAGGAAGAACTTTTCGAGTTCGGCCTTCTGTTGAGGCGACCGTTTGTCGACATCGAGAGCGAGAATCTGCTTCAACGATGCGGGGAACTTCGCGCCGTCCAGCTTGACCGTGTTCAGCGGCAGCGACGTCTGCGACAACCGGAACTTGCCGATGTTGTGCTGGCTCAGCGCCTCGTGCTTCAGTCGCACGGTCAG
>JANMLE010001715.1:0-2813 GCA_031372385.1 Planctomycetota bacterium
TTGCCGTGGTACAGGGCGTTGTCGAGCGATTCGCTCAACGCCACCATCACCCGCACCACTTCCATCGGATCGGGGAACGGCCAACGCTCCAGCCGCTGGCGAATCTGGTCGATGACCAGCGGCAGCAGTTCGGGACTGGTGTCGATCGTGTGACAGATCGCCTCGGCGACACCGCCCGCGGAATCGGTGCCGGAACCCGCCAACGGACCGGATGCGAGGATCGTCCGCAGCGTCCACGCGAGATCCGACGCGAGGCTGCTGTGGGGCACACAACCGGTGACCCCCGATTGCAGCGCATCCCTGGTCGAGACGCCGTTCGGACCGGTCACCGTGACCACGGGAACACGCGGGAACCGTTCTCCCAACGAACGCACGAACGGTCCGAAATCCGTTTCCACGGGGGAACCACCCGTCAGGATCAGCGAACACCCGCGGTTGTCCGGGGACTCGGCGACGAATCCCTTGGAAACCGGCAGACACTCGAATCCCGCTTGGACGACGAACTGCCGAAGTCGCCGAGCGTCATGCTCGGAACGTTCGATGACCAACACCGAATCCATGAATCTCCCCCGGTCCGTGCGGGATGAAGTCAAAACTCACGCGGTGGAACGTGACCCATTTGAGTCGTTTAACCCTGAGCCAACGGCGAAGGCATCGGGTGCCAGCGGTCTGATGTGTCTGCCGAAATTGCCAGCGGAGACGGACGCTTCTGCCCGCCCCGCCTTCGCCGTTGGCTCAGGGTTAAACGACTCAGCCTGCCGGCCGCAACCAATCGCCGCACGAACTCCGTCGATCACTTCGGCAGTTCCGGCGCGGTGTGCAGCGGATAGCTGGCGCTCGACAACCCCTCTTTGAGGAACGTCACCAAGTCGGCGAGTTGCTCGTTGGTCAGCTTCAGCGGGAAGAGCTCCTCGTCGAGTTGATCGTTGGGCGTTCCCCCCTTGTTGTAGTGGGCGACCACGTCTTCGAGTGTCTTCAGGCTGCCGTCATGCATGTACGGGGCCGAGCGGGCGATCTCACGCAGCGTGGGGGTTCGGAACGACCCCTTGTCGCCGACGAACTTGGTAATCGACAGGCGGCCGTCATCCTTGCCGGGGACGCCGATGTTGTGGAATCCGTTGTCGCTGAAGTTCGGTCCCGCATGGCACGCGCTGCAATTGGCCTTGCCGAAGAACAGCTTCATTCCGCGCTGCGCCGACTCCGACAGCGCGGCCTTGTCACCCGCCTTGAACTTGTCGAACGGCGCATCGCCCGACAGCACGGTCCGCTCGTAGGCCGCGATCGCCTTGGCGATGCCGTCCGAAGTGACATCCGTGCCGAACACCTGTTGAAACTGCTTCTTGTAGCCGTCGATCGCGTTCAGCTTGGTCACCACGGCTTCCAGCGGCATGTTCATTTCGATCGGATTCTGGATCGGCCCCAGCGCCTGTTCTTCGAGCGTCTGCGCCCGACCGTCCCAGAACTGGAATCTCTGATACGCGCTGTTGATGACCGTCGGAGAATTCCGTCCCCCCTTTTTCCCGTCCACCCCGGTGGCGAACTGATCGCCGTTGCTGTACCCCTTGGCGGGATCGTGGCACGACGCGCACGACACCTTGTTGTCGGCCGACAGGCGACCGTCGAAATAAAGCTGTTTGCCGAGCGAGACTTTTTCCGGCGTCGGCGGGTTGTCCTTGGGATGGACAACGGCGGGCAGGCCGGTGGGCTCCGCAGCCGGCACGGCCGCGGAACCGAAGGCCACCGCGGCCAGTGCCGTCAGCGAATACACGAGCGTGGTGCGAATCATCGGGGAATCCTCAATCGAATCTGTGGGACCGTGCCGGAGTGTTGCCGATCGTCATGATCGGCCGTCCGGTTTGCGGTCGCCATTCTTTGAACCCCCACCCGGTCTTGCAAGTGTGGACGCGGAATGAGCCGAAACGATGATTCCCAGTCATCGGGAATGACACGGTGCCGGGAACGAGTTTCTGGCACGGCCCCGGCGCACCCCGCCAATGAAAACAGCCCGCACATCACGATGATGGCGGGCTGGAGAATCACCAGCGGCGACGATCAACCGCCCGTTCCAGTCACTTGGCAGAGTGGAACTTTCCCTGGGCGATCGGCGGGTGGCCCTCGTAGGAAATCGTAATCGTCGAATTCGGCTTGACCGGCGGAACTTTATCCATGTTCGCAGAATTCAACTTCAACTCCGCACAGGCACCCGTCGTTGCGGTCCCCGCTTTGACCGTGGCGGTTCCGACCTTCACTTGGTCGACTGTCACAACCAACACCTTGCCAATCAGCTCCTTGTTCAAGGGGCCAATTTTCACCCCGAGGAAGTTGGCCGTGATTTTCCCCGATGTGTCGGTCTTTTGGCCGTAGCCAGCGTGTCCCGCCGGGTGCGCCAACGGATCAAGCAAGTCGGCCACCAACTGCGGCGGCGGGGGTGGCGGCGGAGTTTGTGCCGTTCCCCAGACGGAAGACATGGCAACCATCGCAAAGGCCGCGACCGCGGCGATCATTCGAACTCGAACTGCTTTCACAATTTCCCTTTCCAAGAGGTGGTTGGCGGATGCACCAGCATGAGCCGTAATGAGTCCAACGAATTCCGCCGCCCCTGATCAACACGCTTCGCGGAATAAAGTCGCGTATTTTGGAAAACAATTTTTGGCACTGACGAGGATGCAAGGAACGCCCAGTCACGCCAGCGGGAATGCCATCAGGGGACGTCAACCCGGATTATTCACCACGGAAAACCCAGCGCGGGGTGAAATAGTTCAAGCCCCCCCAAAAATAAAAAAAAACTAGCCCACCACAAAAACGCGGGGTGG
>JANMLE010001721.1:0-2524 GCA_031372385.1 Planctomycetota bacterium
GGGGGGGGGGTTTTTTTTACCCCCCCCCCTGTCCCCTTTCGCGGTTTTTGCCCAATGGGGGGGGGCATTAAAAACCACCCCCGACCCCTTCTCGGATAGCCCCTCAGTTGTGTCCAAAGGCTCATCATGTTTGGATTGGCGTCGGTCTTCGAACTGTCTTCCTGCTATCAATGGTTTCAGCGGGCATTGGGTGGCCGCGCAGCCCATCGATACTTTGTGGAGGCTCACGTTCGTCCTCAACCCGGTGATCAGCTTCTGGATATTGGCTGCGGTCCGGCCCAAATCCTGCGGCTTCTCCCCCATGTGAACTATGTCGGTGTGGATCTGAATCCGCGCTACATCGCATCCGCCCGGACCCGGTTTGGCGGCCGCGGGACATTCGTCTGCCAGTCCGTTTCGCAGATGGCTGTCGAGCGGCCGCGCTCGTTCGATGTGGTGATTGCGCACGGCCTGATTCATCATCTTGACGACCCCGAAGCGGCGCGGCTGTTTGAGATTGCCGCTCTGGCACTCAAGCCGGCGGGCAGGTTCATCACTCTGGACGGCTGCTTTGTCGCCGGACAATCGCAGGTTGCCAAATGGTTGCTACGCAATGACCGTGGTCACTTCGTGCGCCAAAGTGCCGGCTATGTCTCGCTTGCCAAGCACGTTTTTTCCAATGTTCGATCCGTCGTGCGGCACGACCTGCTGCGCACCCCTTACACACACATCATCCTCGAATGCGATGCGCCTCGTTAGTGCAAGCACATCGACGTTGGCTGACTGCGAGTGACAACGGTCTCGGGCGGAGTATTGGCAGGGTCCATTTTGGGAGGTGCTTTGACTTGTCTCGTTGTTGCAGTCCTTGGCCGGACCGACCAGTTTCGAGAACGTGTCGTGTATCCCGCCCAGCACGGGCCCATCCCGGTCCCAAGATGCCGATGTGCCCAATCCTCAGGATGTCCTGGAACGGTTGGACTGTTTCAGTCTTGAAACATCCTGACAAACGGCCCCATTGACAGAACGGTACATTGGAAACGGGTTGGTCCCATCACAGCCGGTGCTGCGATGCGACCGATACGAATCTCGAACGACCGGTCGTTCCGGCCGCAGGAGTTGTACGGGCCGGGATGGCCGCGGGACGGCGCGATTGTGCCGGTTGTGCCGACTGTTCGACCATGGCGGACGCGGGAAACGGGTCGCACCGGATGAATGTGTCGAACCCGCAAGTGCGCGAAAACGAGCGGCATCGATCGTGCAGCCTGTTCCGCTCGGACAGGTTCGGCTGGGCGGGCGGGTTCGTTGGTCAAGCACGCGATGCCGCGGCTCGTGCGCACGGTTCCGAGTCTGTTCCATCCGGCTGCTTGCGAACGATTAAGTCGGATGGCGTCGGGGAACATCGGTTGCCGATCCCCGCATCAAGAAGTCTGTCTTGTTCCGCGTTGCGGGCGACTTCGTTGATGAGCTGTTTCGTGATCCCAACTCTGCATGACAAACAACAGGCTCCCTTTCGCGATGAACAAGTTTTGGGGTGACGAATCTGGCGCGGTTTTGTCGGCCGAGTTCGTCGTGGTGGTGACGATTTGCGTGTTCGGAGTCGTCGTTGGGCTGAGTCACGCGGTGATAGCCATCAATGAAGAGTTGTTGGATCTCGCCCAATCGATTGGCACGCTGGATCAGAGCTTCAGCTTTACCGGATACACCTGCTGCACGGTCAATGGTGCCCCAACGTCGGCCACCGCCGGTTCGTCTTTCCTTGACGATCTGGACGATTGCGATTGCAGCACGTCGTGCGACCTGCTCGTGCCACCACCAGAACCGCCGCCGCCCCCGCCTCCTCCACCACCGCCGCCGCCCCCGCCCCCGAAGCCGTGATGCGAGCCGCGCTCTGCTGACGGGTGCTGCTGTCGCTGGAGTCCACTGCCGCAATCGCCGAAGCGTCTTGGATTCGACGACGGAATCGATGTCGCCACGTTCACGCACTGCACTAAGAGGGCGGGGTGGCCCGGCTTCTTCTGCAACCCGAAACAACGTTCGATGTGCCACTGCTTCGGAGTCCTCGGAGAAGCAGTGCCGAGGGGGGATGACCTCGCGAAGAACACGGCTTCTCCGAGGACTCCGAAGCAGTGGCACGGTTTGGGTGGCGCGTCGGTGAATCGTTGTCTCTCCGGCGGGGCAACCCTGCGATGATGTCGGTCAATTCTCCCGTCGGCAAAGGAACACTATGTCGCGGTCTACGCTGGTGTCTGCGTCAGAAAAGTCGGTACGACCCCAGTTCCACGGCTTGCCCACCGACTTTTCTGACGCAGACACGCTACGCTGGAAGAACGGATGTCGCGGGTCGAGCAGTTGTTGGATCCGTTGTTGATGACCAAGCAACCGACATCGGAGCAGCCGGGGCGGGACGACTGGCAGCGGACGTTCGGCATGTTTGCGGGTGATCCGGTCATGCTCGCCGCCGCTTCCGCCGAGCCGATTCCAGGGCTGTGAGGCAGAGGAAACACAATGACTCAGTTCTACTCATGCATTGATGGCGAAGTCTCCC
>JANMLE010001746.1:0-4453 GCA_031372385.1 Planctomycetota bacterium
GTCCCAAGAACTGCATCGAAAGCATTCGTAACCTCAACCTGAAAACGGCCCGGAATTGGGCGACCAGAATCTGCGGGGTTTTTGCCGCCCAGCCTACGTGGAGGGGACGGAATCCGTTGGACAGCTCCCCCAAGTTTTCGGCGGTGGAATGTATCGCGGTTCACCGCGGAAGAAAACCGAGTCACCGATGCGGTGTTCAGCGGGCAATGACGTGGGACGGATTCCCAATCCGTCCGTCAGTGGCGGACGGATTGGAAATACGTCCTACGGTTTGTAAGGCACGAATCGACAGCCATATTTCGCGGCGACCCCACCCCTGTTCTCCACCCGCAACAACACGGGGCGGGACGCCTGATTCCCATGCACCTGCGCCACCGCGTGAATGAACCGCGACGAGGACGACACCCACGGACGCGCGGTCAGAAACACCTGGCGTTCGGTTTCCTTGGCGCGCACGAGGACTCCGGATAGCCCGATATTGTCGACAATGACGCCGTGCGGAAGATTGTCGACGTCAAACTTCACGTCGCCATCGAACCCGGTCCGCTCGACGATGATCTTGGCCGTGATCGTGGTGCCGGGGCGAATCACCAGTCCGCCGTCCGCCGACGTGAACCGGGGATCGTCAGGCATCAGAGTCACTCGGACGGGCGGCACCTTTTCGAGTTTGATTTCTCCGAGCGAACCGATCGTCTTGGTCACCAGCCGATCGCCGATCATTCCCGTCGCCAGGACGGTCGTGCGTTCCCAATCCTCTTTCTTCGGCTCGGGCGCGTCCGACGCAGCCGTCAGGGTGCTGTTGGTCTCGACGTGCCCGGCCGCGATCACCACGGGGGATGAGGCCGCGAATCCGTCGGGCAATCCGGCGATGTCGAGACGCACGTCTCCTTCAAAGTTGTCGATCCGGTTCAGCGTGAATTTCAACCGCTGGCCGCTGCCGGCGGGGATCTTGGGATTCGGCGTGTTGATCGTGACACCAAAATCGGGCTGGGGCGGTCGGACCGTCACAGTGTAATGAAACTTGTCGCCGCTGAATCCCCGGACATCCGTCACCTTGACCAGATACGCACCGTCCGCCGGAGCGGTGAAGGTCAGGCGCGAGTCCTTGTCCAGCTTGCGTTCGGCGTCGTCATCGTTGGCGAAGACGAGCGGAAACACCGGCAGACCATTCTCGACAATCTTCGAGCCGGCCGGGTACGCCTCCACGATGTAACACGGCTCGTCTTTGGCATGGGCGGTGGCGCTGGTGTCGAAGTAATCACGGCGTTTGCCGTTGAGCGAATACAGTTGAAAGCCGGAATCCGGTCCCTGCGGCGCGCGAAACGTTTTGCAGATTTCTCCGTTCAAATAGACGAACTGGTTGAGATCCATCTCCTCCCAGAACTCGAGTCGGACATCCGCCGACGAAGAGTCGATCGGCCGGAAGTTGATCCACGAATCCCGCACCGCCTGCAGCAGCGCCCGCAGCACCGGGCGACCGTCCGCGTGCAGAACTTCAATCCGGGTATCCGCCAGCGAACCACTCCGTCCGGCGTTGGTTTCGATGATCCATGTCTGACCGGCGGCAGATTCGATGCGGTACAGATCGGCGTCCGGATGGTTTGCGTTCTTTGAATTGAACGTGCCGGTGGCCGCACCGGGAATCTTCAACGGCGTGGCTTGATCCGGCAGATCATTCGGCTCGACTTCGGCCGTCGATACGACCGGCTCACTGTTCCTCGCATTGGCCGCCACCACCGTGTCGGACAATGGAGTGAGCGGCGACGCCGCGTCGCCCCAGCGGGGATCGATCGGATACACGGTCATCTCGCCATTCATCCGGCCGACGAAGAGTTGCCGATCATCGTGTGAGAAACTGAGCGCCGCGGACCAGTCCGGTTGACGCGGCAGCACCGCGACCTGCGTGAATGTTCCGGTTTCCCACAGCTTGATCAGGCGGTCCTCGGACGATGTCGCCAGCAGGCGACCATCGGGCGAGAACACGACCTTGAGTATCGGCCCTTCGTGAGCGAACCGCGCATGCAGGATCGGATTCGTCCCTTCCTTCGCGGTGTCGCTGATCTGCCAGACGCGCAGCCGGAAGTCGACACCTCCGGCCGCCACGAACCGTCCGTCAGGACTGAACGCGACGGTGTGCTGATCCTTCGACGGCTGTGAGAACGTATCCAGGCGCTGTCCCGTCGCCACGTCCCACAGCTTCACCGTCCGGTCACCGCTGGCGGTGGCGAGCAACGTACCGGTCGGCGAGAACGACAGGCCATACACCGCATCGTTGTGGCCGGCCATCGTCTGAAGGGGCTTTGCGGTTGCCACATCCCAGATCAGCACGTCACGGTCATAACTGGCCGTCGCGAGCAACTTCGTATCGGGCGAAATCCGCGCGGCATAGACCGAGTCCCGATGGCCCCGGAACACCGCGCCGCGCGTCCAGTCATCGGTCTTCCACAACGTCGCCTCACCCGACAATCCCGTCTCACCGGCGGCAACGCTCAGCCATTTGCTGTCCGATGAAAAGCTGACATCGTTGATCTGGCCGGTGTGGCCGGAGAGTGATCGAACGACCGAGAGATCCGCCGCATTCAAGACTTCCACGGAGTGCGGTTTCGCGCGGGCAATCCAGCGACCGTTCGGCGACGCGGCGATCGAGGTGACTGGTTCGCGAGCCGTTCCGCGCAGTTCAATCTTCGGAGTGACCAAGCCGGTGGCGGCCAGTCCGCCGACCGGCGGTTTGGCACCGTCGTCTATCCACGCTCTGATGACGGCCAACTCTTCGAGCTTGGGGGCCGTCTGATCATTGGGAGGCATCTTGGTCTCATCCCGCGCGGTGACGAGCTTCCATAAGCGGCTGTCGGCACTCTTGCCGGCGATGATCGTGGCACCCGTTTCGCCCCCCTTCATGGCGTGGGCGAAGTCTTCGAGGATCAGGCCCCCCTCGGCCTCCTTGGCGTTGTGGCACCCGGTGCAGTACTTGCGAAAAACGGGTAGCACCTGCGCGTTGAAGTCCGGAACATCGGCACCGCGCACGTCGGTGGCGACCAACACCAGAACCAGTCCCCAGACACACGACCAACGTCGACTCATCGAGATGCCCCCCTGTCCCAACTGCAATGGAAGTGCTCCGCGAGATCGCCGGTCTTCTGCGTCGCCGGTGCGATGCCGCAAGGGCGGGAAGTGCAGATTGAAAAGTGATCAGCGATCGGCGATCAGCTTTCAGCGATCAGCGAGAGAGCAGTCTCCAGCACTTCTCACTTCTCACTTCTCACTTCTCACTTCTCACTTCTCACTTCTCACTTCTCACTCACCGCGAGCCCGTTACTCCTTCACGATCGGTGATCCCCACCCGTCGTACTCGCCCTCGTGCTCGGCGGCCAGGTCGAACAGTTCAAACGTGAACTCGTCGATCGTGTCCCAGTCGATCGGACTGACGCGCTGCAGGTTGACACCGTACGGCAACTCGGTGCCCGGCTCGTTGTTGAACCTTTGTCCGACGACTTCGTACCCCTTGGCGACCACCTCCGCGATGAACTGCGACCGACTCTCGGACGACGGGAAATTGGCGAAGTAGTCGACCGCCCGCGGAGTCTCCAGCGAGTCTCCCGATTCGGTCAACCGGTCGATGACCTGCCGGTTGAAGATCTGCTGCGCATCCTCGGGGCTGGGATACAGCACGTCGAAGAATTGCGACCACTCCTCGTCCTCCTGCGAGCCGGTTTCGAACTCGTACTCCTCGAAGGCTTCCATCGCCTCGGTGATCGTCTCTTCGAACCCCTCGTCGGACTTGGCATAGAAGTAGAATTCGCGCCGCCCGCACGACGTGATCCGCCCGACCATGATCGCGTCGGTCGTCAATTCGACCGCGTCAATGAACGTGTCTTCGATCGTGGTCAGCAGTGGCTCTTCCTCCTCACTGGCAAAGCCGTTTTCATCCGGCGACTTCATCGGCAAGACCATCCACAGCAGCAGCGGACGGTCGGAATCGGGCACGGACTCGGCAATGCCAAGATCCACCAGGATCGCCGCCGGTTCTTCGTCCACGGGGGCGAAGTACATTTCCCATTTGTCTGACATCTCGAAAACCTTCGTTGTGTTGGGGCATTGGCCGGAGACATCGACTACGACCGCCCGGATTGGGCTGTTCTGTAGGCAATGTTGGGCGGGGTCGAGTCGGCGGCGCTCCGCCTCGGTTCCACGTGCGGATGCGGTTTATACCGTAGTCCGGGCTGTGCGGCGAGTACACGAAGTCGGGTGTCAACCGGAGACGATGCGGCAACCTGGGCCATCGCCGCTTTCAAGATGGGTTGAGGTCAATTCGAGCCGCGCCCGTGAGGAAGCGGAGATTTGGCCGAATTACCGCTTCCACACGGGCGCGGCTCGACAAAACAGACAATAGCTCTTAAAATTCCCCAAGGTCCAGTTTCAGCAAACGGGTTCAGTGGCACCCCATTACGGCGAC
>JANMLE010001779.1:0-6639 GCA_031372385.1 Planctomycetota bacterium
GGGGGGGGGGCCTAATTTTACCGCCCCCCCCTTTTGCACCAAAACCCAACACCCCTACCCTTGCGCCATTAAAAACAACCCCCGACCCCTTCTCGGATAGCCTCTGACTTCGTGCAACATGTCATTGAAAGGAGCTTGCCAATGCTTTGGACCATCTTCGTGGTGCTGTTGATTCTGTGGGTGCTGGGACTGGTCACTTCGACCACGCTCGGCGGATACATCCACCTGCTGCTGATCATCGCGATTGCGGTGGTGCTGATCCGGGTCATTCAGGGCCGGCCACCCGCATAGCGCAACTTGTGGAATGAGGCAGAACGGGCACTCTTGCCCGTCGGAATTCACGTGGAAAGACGGGCAAGAGTGCCCGTCCTACAGGTGTTTTCAACTGGCTGCCAGCCGCCGCCGGTCCTCGCAATTCAATCACTGAAGGAGTTCGCGTCCATGCGCAACAACGTGCTGGCAATAGTCGGTGTGATTCTGATCGCGGCGGGAGCGCTGGGGTTGTTCTATCGCGGCATCCCGTACACGAGCCGCGATGTCGTGATCGATGTCGGACCGCTCAAAGTCAACGCCGACACCAACAGGACGTGGCCCGTGCCGCCGATCCTGGGCGGGTTGGCGATTGCCGCTGGTGTGGTGTTGATCGTCGTCGGAGCCAGAAAGGCATAGCCGCTTTGTCAACGCCGCGAATTGGGATCGTAGCCACGCTCGCCAGAGCGTGGGCGCTCGCGAAATCAGCGTGGAATCCCACAGTCTGGTGACCGTGGGTAGCCCCGGTGTGAACGCTGAGGCAGCACTGGCACGACTGCGGTGTTGATTCATTTCATTCATGGCCGGTCACCGATTCGGGAGAGTTTTCATGGCGATTCATCATGCGGAACCGGGAGAGGTGATCGACATCCGCCCCTTGGGGAGTCGTCTGGCACAGGCCGTCACGACCACTCTGGCCAAGTCGGACCAGTTGGAGATCATCCAACTCATCCTGCCGGCGGGAAAGAAAATTGCACCCCACAAGGTCGGCAGCCCGATCACGGTGCAGTGCCTGGAAGGCCGAGTGGAATTCCAGGTCTTCGGCCAGTGGCAGACACTGGAGGCGGGGCAGATGTTGTTCCTGAACAGGGGCGAGATCCACTCCGTAAAGAGTCTCGAGGACTCATCGGTGGTGATCACGATCCACCTCACCTCCGAGAGCGACGTGAAGGAGTCCGCGGCAGGATTGATGCTGGCACGATATGGCCACGATCCGGCGGAGGCCGAGAGCGCCTGAACAGATGCCGCAATTCAACGAAGGAGATGAGATGACAAGCACAACCCGACGACAACGTTTGATGATCGGCGCAGTCTCCAGTGTCCTGTCGCTGTGGCTGGGTGTGGCCCACGCCCAAGAGGTCGGCCGACAGCCGGCACCGCCCAAGAGCGATGCCATCAAGTCGCCGGTCGCCGTACCCGCGGTCGCCGCGCCCGAAGACTTCGCGGCGGTGATGACGCGGATGCAGGCTGCCAAGGCCGCGGTCCAACAGCGGCATCTCGACCTGCTCACCGCGCGTTACGACCTCGGCGATCACCCGGCACCCGGCGTGACGATGGCTCGCAAGAAGCCCGTCTCGAAGGCCGTGCAGGAGCGTGTGCGCGTCCGACTGGCCGACGGGCAGACTTGGGACAAGCTGGCCGCGATGGACCCCGCTGACATTCAAAAGCAGGGTCTGTTTCCCGCCGGATTCCTGCCGTTGCCGCACCCGAATCATCCGGAAGGGGGCATGCTCTTTCCCAAGTTCCACATCAATGAGATCAAGAAGCAGGAGGCCCGCGACCTGACCCGCTTCGACCTCGATTACGACCTGCCCGACCACTTCCTGCCCGAGTTTCCGCCGCCGATGTTTCTGACGACGCGACCCGATCTCGGCGACGTGTCACAGGGGAAACTCGTGACGATGGACAACTTTCAGGAACTGTTCGGCGGCATCCTGAATCCGAAACAACTCGAAGGGCTCCGGTTGCTGGTGGCTCCCGTGATGCAGCAGCAGTTCAACCAGACGGACGACCGTCGCTCGCTGCGGCCCAGCCGGGGCGTGACCTGTTTTGACTGTCACGCCAACGGACACACCAACGCCGCCACACACTTGGCGGGTGACGTTCGACCGCAGGAATTTCGGCATCGGATCGACACCCCCTCACTGCGCGGCGTCAACATCCAGCGGCTGTTCGGTTCACAGCGGGCGTTGAAAAGCGTCGAGGACTTCACCGAGTTCGAGCAGCGGGCCGCCTACTTCGACGGCGATCCGACCTTGGCCACGAAGAAGGGCGTCAGCATTCTCGAACGCGGCAGCCAGGTCCACTTCATGGCCGAGTTCCAGGCGCTGTTGGACTTCCCGCCGGCCCCCAAGCTGAACGTGTTCGGCAAGCTCGACCCGAAGCAGGCGGACGAATCGGAACTGCGCGGCCAGACGTTGTTCTTCGGCAAGGCCCAGTGTGCCACGTGTCACCCCGCTCCGTATTACACCGACAACCTGATGCACAATTTGAAGGTCGAACGCTTCTTCAAGCCGCAGACCATCAACGGTCGCATGGCGAACGCGGACGGTCCGATCAAAACGTTCCCGTTGCGCGGCATCAAGGACTCGCCGCCGTACCTGCACGACGGCCGACTGCTCACGCTCGACGACACCGTCGAGTTCTTCAACCTGATCCTGGAACTCAAGCTGACCGCGGACGAGAAGACCGACCTCGTCGCGTTCCTGCGAGTGCTTTGAAGCGGCAAATCATGACGCAAGATACCGTTCAAAGTGTGCATTGCATTCGAGCCGTCATTCACTCGGAGGAGCAACGTCTGCGCGCGGACCATCCGTGGCTCGCCCATCAGGATTTCCTGGGCCTGACTTGTTGCGCGGCCAGTCTGGCGGCGATGGCGGGTGTTGCGGCGTTGTATCTCCAGGGGTGGTTGGTCTGGTGGTTGGCCGTTCCGTTGATGGCACTCCCCATCTCGATCCTGCATGAGGTGGAACACGACCTGATTCATGACCTGTACTTCCGGGGCCGGGCGTGGGCTCAGAATGGGATGCTGATCGTCATCTGGTTTTGCAAGCTGAGCCTGAATCCTTGGTATCGCCGCGCGATTCACTTGAGACACCACCTCGTCAGCGGGCAGGAAACCGACATTGAGGAACGGCTGATCGGACTGGGTCTCCCCTTCGGACTGCTGCGGCTCGTGGTGACGATTCATCCGATGGGGGGGCTGCTGTTGTTCCGCCGGATCAAGCGCGACGTTCCCGGCTTTCAGCCTTGGCGGCTGGCGCTGCTGTCTGTGCCGACGTACACGCTGTTCAACGTGATCTCGGTGGCGTTCGTGGGATACGTTTGGCTCCGGCAGGGCTGGTCGTTGCCGAATGACCCCTTCCGCCTGCTGCCAGCCTGGGGCTGGCCGTGGGCACGCGACCTGACCGTTCTGCTCGTGCTGCCCAACGTGCTGCGGCAAAGCTGCCTGGTGCTGATGTCGTCCTACAGCCACTACTACGGAGACATCCCCGAACGGGAGATCTTTTTCCAGAATCAAATCCTGAGCCACTGGGTCTTCTTCCCGGTCCAGCTCTTTTGTTTCAACTTCGGCGCGACGCACATCATTCACCATTACGTCATCAATCAACCGTTTTACCTGCGGCAGATGGTGGCCCGTGCCGCCCAGGCCGAGATGCGGCGGCAGGGGACTCGGACCGACGATCTGGGAACTTTCGTGCGTGCCAACCGGTGGGGCGACGCAACCTCCGTTGTCGGCGGCCACCCGCTGGACCTTCCCGTGGCGGCGTGTCGGGGATTCGCCCCCGTACCGGCACGACGGCTGGCTGTTCATGTTTCGACGACACCGTGGAATTCTTCAACCTGATCTTGGAATTCAACCCTAGATGCGGCGCATGAATCGGTATCGGGATTTGGCGATCGCGAACCGTAGCACGGACGCCTCGTCCGTGAGGCAACGCGTGACCATCTGCAAAAATGGCCCGCACGGACGAGGCGTCCATGCTACGTCGCGTTTCAAGAACGTTTTGAACTGTGACTCTTTCAACCCAAACAATGCAGACACGTCGGGTAATCCCGACAACGAAAGGCAAGACGATGTCAACTCAAGCGGGCGTGTGGATTGACCATCACAAGGCGGTCGTGGTTCTGATGAAGGACGGCGGCGAGGAAATCAAGCAGATCGAGTCCAACACGGACAAGGCGTCCGCGTCGACGGGCGATCCCGGCTCGAAACAGCCGGACCGGACCAAGGGCTTTGCGCACGAGAATACGCAGGAGCACAAGTTCATGAACCAACTCAACACGTACTTCGACGAGGTTCTCACGTGCCTGCGTGACGCGGACTCGCTGCTGATCCTTGGCCCCGGTGAAGCAAAAGGCGAGTTCCAAAAGCGTCTCAAGAGCAAGAAGTTTCCGGCGCACGTCGTCGATGTGGAGACGACGGACCGGCTGACGGCTGGTCAGGTGGCGGACCGTGTCCGCCAGCACTTCGCCAAATAACCCGTGCAGCAGGAACGTGAATCATGAACGCGCAATTGGAGCAAGCCACCTCCGTTTGGACGGCGTTGGGAGAGATTCCCGTCCACGCCGCGGGGAGAGCGACACACTTCTTCGTGGCATTGGTGGCAGTCCTCTGTTCAGTCGCAGCCTGCACAACGGCCAACACGGACATTGACAGTTCGACTGTCGAAGCAGGGCGAGTACACATCCAAGGCAAGATCGGCACGTCGCAGGATCTGGTCGTGCGAATCGACCAGGACGGAAAGCCGATCGAGTGGCGATAAGACACTTCTCCTCGCATATCGCGGGACAGAAAAACCAAACCACAACAGAAAGAAACAGAATCATGAAAACAAGAACTTTGTTGATCCGGCGACTCGCGACAACTATGGCTCTAACAGCCCTTCTCGTCGCGATTGCAGTGCAAGTCGCATCCGCCTGTGGCGGGAAGCCAAAACCTCCGATTCCACAGGTCGCTCCAGTGCCATCAGCACCGACCGCCAAGCCAGCCGCTCCGAAGTCCGAAAAGAGTCTGTATGAACGGCTGGGCGGCGTCTTCGCCATCGCCGCGGTCGTGGACCACTTTAGCGATGCGGTGGTGGAGAACACGATCGTGGGAAAGACTTCGAAGAACCCGGCCCTCAGTGAATGGCACACCAAGAACTTGGACAGGTTGCCGGGCCTCAAGTTCATGCGGACCCTGTGGGTCTGCGAGGTCACGGGAGGGCCGTTCAAATTCTCGGCCACCAAGCCGGGAAAATCTGAATTGGGTCTTGAGGAGGCGCATCGTGACCTCAAGATCTCTCCTGAAGAATTCGACGAGGTTGCGGCCGAACTGGGGCGCAGCTTGGACTTCGCCAAAGTGCCCGCGCGTGAGAAGGGAGAAGTCCTCGCGGCCTTCGCAGCGCATAAGAAAGAGGTCACGGCTGGCTACATGAAAAAGTGATGACCCGGCAGGCGCGCTTCAACTCTGTCCTGGCGCGCGTAGGCTGTTTTTGGGGAACTTCGATCGAGGAGCTTGCAATGAGAACGACAAATTCGTTCGTGGCACTGGTGGCAGTCCTTTGCACCTTCGCGACCGACAACACAGCCAATGCGGGCATCGACAAATCGACGGTCGAAGCAGGGCGAGTCCACATCAAAGGCAAGCTCGACACGTCGCAGGAGCTGGTCGTGCGGATCGACCGGGGCGACAAGCCGATCGAGTGGCGGTCAAGCCGGACAGGCGGTGGCGAGTTCGAGGTCGTCGTCGAAGCTTCCGACAAGATCCGTTTGGAGGACGGCAAGACCGGTCACGGGTTCGTGGTGACCACCAAAATACTCACAAGCTCGGACATCAACTATGTCCCTTGCGCGGGAGATCTCGCCGGCACGTTCGCCATTCGTCGTGAGACGGATTTCGTGACCAAAGACGGCGTGCTCACCTTCGCCGACATCACGCTCAAAGATGGGAAAAAGTTACCGGTCTCTTTGCGTTTGGCCCTCAGCCGGACCGCCGTCGCCGTCCGTGCCGATGAGGCCGAAGCCAAGGCCGTCAAAGCGATCAAGAAGTTCGGCGGTACGATCACTCATGACGAAAAGTCGGCCGGGAAGCCCGTCGATTCCTTCGGTGATCCCCTGCCTGCAGGCGCCATTGCTCGCCTTGGGCCCAGCCAGCCGGTCCGACCGGTTGGTGCACCCGTGCGAGACGCGACCAGCGTTGTCATCTCGTCGGATGGCCACACCGCCGCTTCGTTGACGCGCTGTGAGGGACTGGTGCGTTTGTGGGAAACAGCCACGGGAAAGCAAACCGGCGAGATCAAAGACCACTCCTTCTACTCAATGGCCATGGCACCCGGCAAAACGCCTCGGCTCGCCCTTCAAGTTCATGAGCGGATTGCGTTCTATGATATCGCCAGCAAAACCCTGCAAGATAAACGCGGCGGCATGGCCGAAAAACTTACCTTTGCCGATGGCGGTCGCCTGCTCTTCGGTGCTTATTCGGATGGCTCCATCCGCGTCTGGGATGTTGAGGGCGACAAGATTCTGCACCACTTTTCAGGGCATCCGAATACAGGCGGCCTCGGCCTCTTCGCGCTGTCCCCAAGCGCCGATGGCAACCTCGTGGCCTCGTCCGGTTGGACAGAT
>JANMLE010001792.1:0-4334 GCA_031372385.1 Planctomycetota bacterium
TCTGGTTCCTCCCCCTGAACAAGCCGATCGCCCCGCACCTCGACGAACTGCTCGGGCCGGTGCCGAAGACAGAGAAGAAATGATTGAAACGCAGAGGACGCGGAGAGCGCAGAGGGAAGACGGGAGAATGCCAAATCTTGCCTTGCCTCTGCGTCCTCCGCGCTCTCTGCGTTTCAAAATCTTCCACCGAAGTAGAGACGCAGAGAGAAGGCCGGAACGCCGTTGATCGCTTGCTGGCGACTCCCCTCCGAATGCAGCAGAATCCGTTGCGCTGTCGGCGACTGGTTCGACAGGCAAACGAACTTGCGTGACATTCAAAGTAGGAACCCGACATGAGTGAACCAGCCCGGCCCAGCCTGTACGAGCGTCTTGGCGGCGTGTATGCGATCGCCGCCGTGGTGGATGATTTCATCGAGCGGATCATGGACGATCCGCGGTTGAATGCGAATCCGAAAGTGGATGAAGCGCATCACCGGGTGTCTCGGGCGGGATTCAAGTACCTCGTCACCGAGCAGGTCTGCTGGGCGGCGGGCGGGCCGCAGCAGTACACCGGTCGCTCGATGCGCGAGTCCCACAGTCACCTCGACATCACCGCGGGAGAATGGCTGTCGTTTCTGGATGACTTGCAGCAAACATTCGACAAGTTCGGCGTGCCGGGTCCGGAACAGCGGGAGTTGTTTGCGATCGTCGATTCCACCCGCGGCGACATCGTGACTTCGGATGTGTGCTGAAGAGGGGCGAGGGGCAAGGGCTGAGGGACGGAGTGGTGAGGCAGACGCTCCGACGTGTGCTCAAGGGTGGTGCCATCCTCTTCGTTTAACCCGGAGCCAACGGCGACGGTGATGGTCGCCAACGCCCCCAATTCGTCATCGACCAGATCGTGAGCGTCTGCTTCCACCCCCGTCGCCGTTGGCTCCTGGTTAAACGATTGGATTCGTGCGGGAGTGACGCGAGCCGCAATTCTGGCATCGCTCGCATGCAGACCGGCGGTGAACATTGAGGCGCGTCGTTGTCGCGGGTACTCTGTGGCCATTGCCTCGTTGACCCACCCCGCCGGCTGAAAGCCCTCCTCGATGCCCGCCCCGACGAACTCCGCCGACATCGATGCGCTGGTCCCGTTTGACTTCGATCCGCGCACGCGGGTCGTCTTCGGGGCCGGGACGGCGGATCGGCTCGGCGAGTTGTCGCGCGAGAACGGCGCGTCGCGCGTCTTGGTTGTCAGCGACGAGGGGATCGCCCGCGCGGGGCACGTGGATCGCGCTGTCGCCAGCCTGAGCGCGGCCGGCAT
Organism: Planctomycetota bacterium; assembly: GCA_031372385.1. Lineage (GTDB taxonomy): Bacteria > Planctomycetota > Planctomycetia > Planctomycetales > Planctomycetaceae > Schlesneria. The sequence continues at coordinate 1,289 of JANMLE010001792.1, forward strand.
CGAGTCGGTGGTGTTTACGGATGTGCAGTCCAACCCGACGACCGAAGACGTGGAACGTGGCTTGAGTGTCGCGCGCGAGCACCGCATCGACTTTTTGGTCGCCGTCGGCGGGGGGAGCAGCATGGACTGCGCCAAGGGGATCAACTTCCTGCTGACCAACGGCGGTCAGATGCGCGACTACTGGGGGATCGGCAAGGCGACCAAGCCGATGCTGCCGTTGATCGCCCTGCCGACCACGGCCGGAACCGGCAGCGAAGCCCAGTCGTTCGCCATCATCGGTGATGCCAAGACTCACGTGAAAATGGCCTGTGGCGACAAGAAGGCGGCGTGCCGGATCGCGATTCTTGATACGGAACTGACGCACAGCATGCCCCCCGGTGTCACGGCGGCGACGGGGATCGATGCCATCAGCCATGCGTTGGAAAGCTATGTCACCACGCGGCGGAATCCGGTGTCGCAGTTGTTCGCCCGCCGCGCGTGGCGACTGTTGGCGCAGGGATTCCCGCTGGTCATCTCGAATGGCAAGCGGACGGCCGAGCCGCTGAATGCGGACGACTCCAGCCTCCTGGCCGCGCGTGGCGCAATGCTGCTGGGAGCCCACCTTGCCGGAGCGGCGATCGAGAATTCGATGCTCGGCGCGACGCATGCGCTGGCCAATCCCCTGACGGCGCACTACGCGATCACGCACGGCCATGCGGTGGGACTGATGCTGCCGCACGTCATCCGGTTCAATGACCCGGTCGTGGGAGCGCTGTACGGTTCGCTGGCGGCGGACGCGAGGATTTGCACTGCGGATGATCCCGAAGCGGGGAGCTTGCTGGCCAGTCGTATCGCGGCGCTGGTGAGCCACTCGGGATTGCCCACCTGTCTGGCGCAGTGCGGTGTCGAACGCCGTATGCTGCCGCAACTGGCGGAAGACGCCGCCAAACAATGGACGGGGACATTCAATCCCCGACCGGTCGACGAGTCGAGTCTGCTGGAGCTTTACGAGGCGGCCTTTTCTCCCGCAGATTAGTGCTTGGTCAACGAATCAAACAGGGGTTGTAGCCACGCTCGCCAGAGCGTGGGTGAGTCGTGGAAATTGAGCCTGCCTCGCCCACGGTCTGGCGACCGTGGCTACCCCCGACACCAGGGTGCTCGACTCGAAGAGTTGAGCAACGTCGACTCAAAGTCAGGAACTCCAGCATGTCTGTTGCCGCCCGTGGATTTCGATCGTTGTCAGTCGTGGCCGGAGTGGCTTTGTCGCTCATGCTGTGCGGACATGTGCCGTTCGGACATGGTGCCGACCCGAAGCCGGTGTCATCCAGTTGGGCATCGTTTCGGCATGACTTGGCGCAGACCGGCGTCGCCTCGTCGTCACTCCCCAGCGAGTTGGAACTGCTGTGGGAAGTGACGCTCGGGGATCAGGTTTTGGCGACTGCGGCCATCGTCGGGGACTTTGTCTACGTCCCCTGTTTGTCGGGCGAACTCGTCTGCCTCGATCGCAAGACGGGAGCCAAACACTGGGCGTACAAGACGGTCGAGGTGGTCGAAAAGAATTCGTTCGCCCCGGGCTTCAAGTCCACACCGACGGTTGCCGGCGATTCGATCTATCTCGGTGACGAAGAGGGAGTGTTTCACGCCATCGATCGAAAGTCCGGCAAGGGCCGCTGGAAGTTTGTGACGGGGGGCGAGATCTACAGTTCGGCGGCCGTGTTGGAGGGCCGCGTGATCTTCGGCTCGTACGACAACCGCCTGTATTGCCTGTTGGAGAAGGACGGTTCGCTGGCCTGGAAGTACGAAACGCAGGGCTACGTCCATTGCTCGCCCGCCGTCGTCGACGGTGTCACGTTCATCGCCGGCTGCGATGAACATCTGCGCGCGATCGACATCAAAACCGGCGAGCAAACGGTCGAGGTTCCCCTGGAGACCTATCTGATCGCGTCACCCGCCGTTGTCGGAGACGTGTTGTACGTCGGCACGTTTGCCAGCGAAGTCGTGGCCGTCGACTGGAAGAAGAAGGAGATCGTCTGGCGCTATTCGGCCGGAGAAAGCGAGCATCCGTTCCATTCGTCGGCAGCCGTAACCGATCAACTGGTGGTCGTGGGGGGCCGCGATAAACTCGTGCATGCCATCGATCGCTCAACGGGCCACAAAGTCTGGACGTTTCCGACACGCGCGAAGATTGACAGCTCACCGGTGATCGTCGGCGACCGCGTGTTCATTGGGTCGGGCGATGGCAACCTGTACGCGCTGGGACTGGCGGACGGCAAGGAGCGTTGGAAGTTCAACGCAGGGAAGCCGATTTCCGCCGGCCCGGCCGTCGGTGAGGGAGTCCTGGTCGTCGGCAGCGAAAGCCGCGACGGAAAAGTTTACTGTTTTGGGAAGAAGTAAAGATGACCACCGAAACGGCTGTCGCCACCGAAGTTGGCAGTTATTTCATTTCGAACTACCCGCCGTTTTCGTTGTGGAATCGCGAACAGATTTCTGAGATTCGCGCGGCACTGGCCGCCGAGCCCGATCGCTCGGTCCCGATGGGCCTGTACCTGCACATTCCGTTCTGCCGGAAGCGGTGCAAGTTCTGTTACTTCCGCGTCTACACGAATCAAAACGCCAACGCGATCGCCCGGTATGTCGAAGCGTTGGCGAAGGAAGTCGAGTTGCTGGGTCGCGAACGGGGCGTGCAGGGACGGGATTTGAAGTTCGTGTACTTTGGCGGGGGGACTCCGTCGTATCTCAGTTCGAAGCAGCTTCGGTTTCTGCGCGATGAGTTGAGCCGGTCCGTGTCCTGGGATCAGGCCGACGAGGTCACGTTCGAGTGCGAGCCGGGGACGCTGAGCCTGGAGAAGATTCAGACGCTGAAGGAGATCGGCATCACGCGGGTCTCGCTCGGGGTCGAGAATTTCAACGATGCGATTCTCGAAGAGAACGGCCGGGCTCATCTGTCCCCCGAGATCGACCGCGCCTACGACTGGATTCAGCAGGTCGGCTTTCCGCAGGTCAACATCGACCTGATCGCCGGGATGATCGGCGAGACTGATGACAACTGGACGAAGTGCATCGAACG
>JANMLE010001805.1:0-1066 GCA_031372385.1 Planctomycetota bacterium
ACCAAGTTCTCGTCACTGGTGAACGACGGCGGCTTCTATTACACGCCGGCCGCCGGTGGAAACTCGCAGGCGGGCAACACGGCCAACGGCGGGCTGCGGTCGTACGGCAGCATGACGTATGCGGGACTGAAGAGCATGATCTACGCGGGTCTCACCCCGGAAGATCCCCGCGTGAAGGCGGCCACCGAGTGGATCACCAAGTTCTACTCGGTCGAAGAGAACCCCGGTCTGGGACAGCAGGGCGTGTTCTATTACCACCAGATGTTCGCCAAGGCGCTGTCGACGATGGATCTCGACATGGTCAAGGACGCGCAGGGAAAGTTGCACGACTGGCGCAAGGAACTAGCCGAACACCTGTTCACGCTGCAACAGGAGAACGGCGCCTGGCTGAACAAGAACGACCGCTGGTACGAGGGGAATCCCGACCTGGCAACCGCGTATGTTCTCATCGCGCTGAAGCACTGCGAGCCGAAGGCGGTCAAGACCGGCAAGTAAGAATCGGCTCATCAATGACAGCCGTAGCATGGACGCCTGGTCCGTGCGGGCCATGTCGACAGATGATCACGATTTGCCGCACGGACGAGGCGTCCATGCTACGGTTTGCGAACACCAAATCCCGACCGTTATTCCTTCGCCGCCGTGATCGACAACTTCGTCCGGACCAAGGGTCCGGACGAAGGCCAACGGGCAGTGATCGCAAACCGATTGGAACCCGGCCGTTGCCGTTGCCGTCGACAGCCCCGCCACCAGGTCCGGCCGGGTCGGCCCCGAGATGCTCGGCCTATTCATGCGATCCGATACCACAGGAACTGGCCGTGACCAACGAAGTCCTGGGCGACGAGCAGAATTGTCTCGTTCCCAACCTCCAGCTTGGGAACGAGGAACTCGCTCTGAGCCTGGGGCAGCCCTGACACGCTGAAACTACCGCACCTGTTGGACATCAACTGCAGCGGCACGGTGTAAGAGGCTATCCGAGAAGGGGGCGGGGGGGTTTTTAAAGCCCCCCCACGGCGCGGGAAAAGGCTCCAAAAGGGACGTTTGGGGGTGAAAAAAGAACGCCCCCCCC
>JANMLE010001826.1:0-1331 GCA_031372385.1 Planctomycetota bacterium
GGGGGGGGCCCCCCCCCCCCGCCACCCCAAGACTCCAACTGAAGGAACGTCGCATCGAAGGCCACGCGAGGTATAACCCGATGAAAAGATTGCCTCGCGACATGTCTTTCCTCCGTCGGTCGGAACCCGCGGCGTGTCCGATGGATGACCCTCGACTCAGGGCGACGATCTTGAAGAGACGGGCGGGTGAATGCAAGAAGCCGGGTGGCCATCAGGTAGCCACCCGGCTCCACGCGGAGGGAGACGATCTCCGCGAGTCAGGTCCGGTGTCTTTGGAACGTGCGCCGCCGTCGGCGCCTGAAATGACTTTGAGACCTGCGATCGAAGAAGTGAACGAAGTGGACACAGGAGCGATCAGGAGATGGATGCCCACTCGGTGGCGACCACTCCTCGACTCTGTTGGGACTCAGCCACAACGGAGTCCGACAGCCAGTCAGCGCGTGAACGTGTCGCGCACCGAGCCACCGAACTCCCGAATCGCCGCGGTCGTCTTGACGCCGAAACTCCGGTTGGACGTTGTCGGCGCGGGAGGGACGAAGGGCTGCGGTGCCGGCTCAAGGGGTGCGGGGTCCATCGGGCCGATCCCCTGCGGAATCGGCTCATAGGCCGGCTGGCAATTCGGACACGGTGCCTGGGCCTTGCGGCAGGAAATGGACGTCACACAGCAGCCCGACAGAGTGATGGCAACACCCAAGGCCGCGACGGGCAGGAGAGTTCTACGCAAGTTCGTCATCGTGGCACGCTCTCAGAGTAAGAAGGCAAACCGACATCGGACGGAGATTGGGAACAGGAAGCGACCCGACAGGCACAGGCCCGTCCGACCAGTTCGTTCGCGAAAGTTGATGCGAATGAGTCAAGTTTTGGAATTGTCTTCAACGTAGCCATCATCGCTTAACGTAGCCAGCATCGCTCCGCGTGATGAGCCTTGCGGAATCAGGCGTCTACCTGCGTTCGGCTCATCACACAGAGCGATGATGGCTACATGGAAGGTGAATTGGATTGTTTGGTGGTGGAGTACCCAAGAGATCGGACATCACGCCCGGCGGTGAACAGGCAACTTCTGCCGATTTCTGTCACGCACCAGAACGAGGTCCGATAATTCCATGCACGGACCCGGAATCCGACAACAGAGGAGAAAGCTGCTGTAACTCCCCTGCCCACCGGGCAAACCCGGCCGGTCACGCCGACCCGGCCGGCGCGGGTTAGGTTGCCGAAGTTGCGGATGGGGCCAGCGGGGCGGGATCTAAGGGAGCCGGCAGGAAACGATCGACCCGTAGGACGGATTTCCAATCCGTCCGTCAACACCGGACGGTTTGGAAATCCGTCCTACG
>JANMLE010001843.1:0-8279 GCA_031372385.1 Planctomycetota bacterium
ATAACGCGTCGGCCGCAGCAACTCGTAGGCGACCACCGCCGCCACGGGGAAGGCGGGCAGCAACCCCGTTAGGAATCCCCATTCGATGGACAGCCCCAGCTTTCGACACAGGTGAAAATAGAGTCCATTCACGCCGAGAAAGGCCAGGCCTGCCACCCGCGACACCCAGCGAGCCCGGCGCCGGTTCGGCTGACGTTCGGCCCAGACGGTCGCCAACACCGTCAGTTGCAGAGCCGACCAGAGGACCAGCGGCCAGAGGAACACATACTCGGTCTGGGTTCGATTCAGGAGCGGACTGCCGACGACACCGATGGCAATCGTCGTCGACCAGAAGACGAAGCGGGCCGTGCCAAATGGAGACGCAGACCATACCAGCCCGAAGCGCAAGCGAGGCAGTGGACTGTCGTTGGTCCGTGTCCAGTCGTTGGTCTTGGATTCCACGCTTTGAACGACGTGGTCTGTCACTCCCTCGCTGACGCTGCGGGTTGGTGTTGGCGCGCTCAGCACCGCGCGGTGTCGCATGGCGATCAACATCTGCGTCACACCGAGGACGATCCACGACGCCATCGTCGCCAGCCCGATTCCGGCCACGCCCCACAGATACCAGTGACGGAATTCAAACCATTCGGGAGTTGTCGCCGGATACTCCCGCTCGCCGCCCAACAACGCCGTCGGATCAAACGCGCGTCCGCGCGGAATGGCGGCGATGCTTTGCACAGCCTGCTTCGCTTCCAACGGTTGGCTGCCGAGATACAGGCACACAGCGCGGGTCTGCGTCCGCAAGTATAATCGTCCTCGCGCGAGTGCCGGGGGCGACCAGCAGATCTCGTCATGAAACACCTGAGCCCGCGCCAACTCTTCAAACTGTTCGGTCCCCACCCGCCCCAGAATCACTTCGCCACGGTCGTTGAACAGGATGAGCTTGCCATCCGCCACGATGGTGCTGGCATGCCCGACCTTGTCTGTCGACCAAAGGATCTTGCCCGTTTCGAAGTCGAGACAGCGGTACTCGCCGCGCGACGGTCGGTTGACTCGCGATTGCGCGTCCCGCAGATCAAACCCGTAGATCCGACCGTCGAAGAGCACGCTGGACGCGACGTCGTTGGAGAACTTCGGAGCATCCCACACGCGCACCGGCTTACCACTGTCGGGGCCGGCCGCCAAACGCAGGCACTTCGCGCCGCTGCGAAACGGCCCGGCGATCATCAACAGCGGCTCGCGATATAGCGGCGCTGCGGAGTGCTCGTCGTATCCGTCCGAGAGTTCGTCCTCCCACAACAGCCGACCCGACTTCAGATCAAACGCCGCCAGCGAGTTCTCCAGCAGCGCAATGATCTGCGACTGCCCGTTCAACGTGATGGGGAGCGGCGACGCATAGCTGGCGGAGGCATCCCCGGCCTTCCACATGACCGAGCCATCTGTCGTACTCAACGCGACCACGCTGGCACCGACGCCCCCCACGGGGACGATCACCTTGCCGTCGATCACCACCGGCGAGCACGCATAGCCAAAGTCGGTGCCGCGGCCATGAAACTGTTTCGTCGGATTCGTCGACCAGATCGAAGCCCCGTCGGCCGCGTTCAGGCAACCAATCGTCCCATCCGGCGCGGCAAAGTAAATGCGGCCGGCATGCCACGTCGGAGTCGACCGCGGCCCCGGATACAGCCCCCCGCCCTCGTAAGGCCACGCATATCGTGACGACCAGACCGTCGTCCCAGTATCGGCATCCAGGCAGACCACAGCCTGCTCGTACAGCGTTTGAGTCTGCGTGAAGACATGCGACCCCACGGCAATGAAACTCGAATAGCCCTGCCCCAACTCCCTGGTCCACAACACCGCCGGCCCCGCTTCGGGCCAACTGTCCGCCAGACCCGTTTCCGTAGAGATCGCATCAAACGCCGGCCCGCGCCATTGAGGCCAGCCAACTCCCGAGTCGGGCTCCGCACCGAAGGCCGTCACACCGACAACTGCGGTGACAACGACGATGAACACAACACTGACGCGCCGGGCGAATCGGGCGACTGCCTCTTGGACGCTGTGCATCATGCCACCATGCGACAGGAAGATGAGGGACAGGAAAATGACGACGGAAAACTCGGGAGTCGATTCTGCAAAGTCTATCACCAGCGACCTGAAGTGTTGTCGGCTTCATGGATCGTCCTTCAGCTTCTCCGTCGCGATGATCGGTGCCGCCGGCTATATTCAGCAGCAAAGAGCCGTGGGACTTTACCTCACTACGAGTGGAGTACGACATGAACCCAGCAGATGCGGCGGTGGTCGCGCCGGCGATGACGCTCGATGAACGGCGCGCGTTCTTGAGACTGCCGATACCCGAACGACAACGCCGCATGAAGATCCAGGCGGCAGCCGTCGCCGAGGTTTACGAACGGAAGAGCGAGACCGAAGACCGGCGGGTGTGGCAGGGAGGCGACCTTGTCGAGCACGCTCCACAGTAGCTCTCCCCGGCGCGGTGACGTCTGGCTCGTCAGCCTCGACCCAACAATCGGCACGGAACTCCGCAAAACACGCCCGGCCGTGATCATCAGTTCCGATGCCGTGGGGCGGTTGCCCATCAAGCTGGTCGCGCCGATCACCGAGTGGAATCCCCACTTTGCCCCGAACGTGTGGCACGTGCATCTGGAACCGGACGCGACCAACGGACTGTCCAAGACATCCGCTGTCGACGTGCTTCAAAGACGCGGCGTTGACACCGTCCGGTTTGTGCGAAAACTGGGCGAACTTTCACCCGACACGCTCGAAGAAATCGTCCTCGCGCTGGCCGCCGTGGTCGAGCTTCCACCATGAAGCGACCGGGGCCGCCTCGGTAGCAAAAACGCCCCGGTTCCTTCTCCAAGGACCCGGGGCGTCCCGATCACCGCGTCTTTCGCCGCTCCATCAGCCATCGGCGCGGGCGGTCTTCAGGGACGCTGCCGGTCAATGACCGGCAGTGTCCCACCGAATTCAACTGCAGCCATGACTCGTACCGCAGTTGTGGCAGAGGTAGCAATTTCCGTTGCGGACGGTGATGGCTCCGCAGTTGCCGCAGCTTGGGGCGTCGGACTGGAACTTCGCGAACTGCTGATCGCGGTTCACGGTGACTTCCAGGGACGCACCGGTGGGCTGCAACACCTTCATCGAAATCGACGACGTCATGCGTTGAGCCACCGCTGCGGGGATCTTGCCGTTGCCGCCCGTGTGTCCGTTGGACGAGTGCTTGCTGCCGTTGCCATGGGACGGTGTGGCCGAAGTCGCTGGCAGGGCCTTCGCGACGACTTCAGCCAAGGGATGGGTTTCTTCGGACTCATCGTCGTGGCCGGCCGCCGGTTCCCGCTTCGGTGTGTTGGCCTCCCGGAAACCGGGGATGAACTGAATCCCCAGCCACCTGAAGATGTAATCGACCAGACTCTTGGCGATCGGGATGTCGGGATTCGGAGTCCAGCCGCTGGGCTCGAACCGGGTGTGCGAGAACTTCTCGACCAGCACTTCCAGCGGCACGCCGTACTGCAGGCCCATCGACGTTTCGGTCCCGATCACGTCCATCAGACCGCCGATCGTGCTCCCTTCCTTCGCCATGTTGATGAACAATTCACCGGGGGTTCCGTCCTCGAACAGCCCGACGGTGATGTAGCCCTCGTGGCCACCGACCGAGAACTTGTGGGTCAGCGACTGCCGCGTGGCGGGGAGGCGGCGGCGGGCCGGCCGGTCGCCATTGGCACCACCCTTCTTGCGATCCCCTTCCTTAGTCGTCGACAACGGCTGGCTCTGTTTGGAACCGTCGCGGTAGATCGCGAGAGCCTTCAGCCCCAGTCGCCAGCCTTCGAAGTACGCCTGTTCGATGTCTTCGACCGTGCTGTCGGCCGGCATGTTGACGGTCTTCGAGATCGCCCCCGACAGGAACGGCTGGGCGGCGGCCATCATCTTGATGTGCGCCTTCCAGTGAATCGTCCGCGTGCCGTTGTTGGCCTTGAACGCACAGTCGAACACCGCCAGATGCTCGGGCTTCAGATCGGCCGCGCCCTCGATCGTCTCGCGATCCTCGATGTGCTTGATGATCCGCTCGACCTCGGCTGAATCGTACCCGATGGTCTTCAGCGACAGCGGCACGGTGCGGTTGACGATCTTCATCATCCCGCCCCCCGCCAGTTGCTTGTACTTGACGAGTGCGATATCCGGCTCGATCCCGGTCGTGTCGCAGTCCATCATGAACGCAATCGTTCCGGTCGGTGCCAGCACCGTCGCCTGGGCATTGCGGTAGCCGAGTTGGCGTCCCGATTCGACGCACTCGTCCCAGACCTTGCCAGCGGCGACGCGCAGACTTTCGGGACACTGGTAGTCGATCCGATCGACCGCATCGCGATGCATCCGCATGACACGCAGCATCGGTTCGGCGTTCTCCTTGTACCCGGCAAACGGCCCCAAGTAACCGGCGATCCGGCTGGAAGTGAGATACGCCTGCCCCGTCAACAACGCTGTCAACGCTCCGGCGATCCCGCGTCCCGCGTCGCTGTCGTAGGGAATCCCCATCGACATCAGCAGGCTGCCCAAGTTGGCGTACCCCAGACCGAGCGGTCGGTACAGGTGGCTGTTCTTGGCGATCGTCGGCGTCGGATAGCTGGCGTGATCGACCAGGATTTCCTGAGCGGTGATGAACACCGCCGCTGCCGCACGGAAACGGTCGACATCGAACGTCCCCTCCGGACGCTGGAACTTCCGCAAGTTCAGGCTCGACAGGTTGCAGGCCGTGTCGTCCAGAAACATGTAGTCCGAGCACGGGTTCGACGCATTGATGCGGCCCGAGTTCGGACAAGTGTGCCACTTGTTGATCGTCGTGTCGTATTGGACACCGGGATCACCGCAGGCCCATGCTCCCTCGGCCATCTGCCGCAAGACGTACTTGGCGTCGTACTCGGGACCGGCCTTGGTGGGATCGGTGACCCAGCGGGTCTTCCACTTCTTGCCCTCTTCCACCGAACGCATGAACTCGTCGCTGAGTCGCACCGACAGATTGGCGTTCTGGAACATGATCGACGAGTAGGCTTCACCGTTGAAGTTGGCGTCGTATTCGCCGCTCTCGATCAAGGTGCGGGCCTTTTTCTCTTCCTTGTTCTTGCACTGGATGAATTCCAGGATGTCCGGATGCCAGTCCTTCAGCGACTGCATCTTGGCCGCCCGGCGGGTCTTGCCACCCGACTTCACCACGGCGGCAATCTGGTCATAGACCCGCATGAACGACAGCGGACCGGACGGAGTTCCGCCGCCCGACAGTTTTTCCTTCGAGCCGCGAATCGTCGACAGGTCGGTCCCGGTCCCCGAACCAAACTTGAACAGCATCGCCTCGCTTGTCGCCAGGCGCATGATGTCTTCCATGTTGTCGTCGACTGCCTGAATGAAGCAGGCCGAAGCCTGCGGCAGTTCGTACGACGTCGCCGGACGCTCGACCTGCTGCGTCTTCGGATTGAAGTGGTAGTTCCCCTTGCAGCCCGTGACTCCGTACTGGTGGTGGAGGCCGACGTTGAACCAGACGGGCGAGTTGAACGAACCGTATTGATGCAGGCACATCCACGCCAGATCGCGGTAGAAGTTTTCGCCGTCTTCGCGGCTGGCGAAGTAGCCGTCCGCGATGCCCCAGTCGGCGATCGTGCGGGCGACGCGGTGAATCACCTGCTTGACGCTGGTTTCACGCTCGGGAGTGCCCGGTTCGCCGTAGAAGTACTTCGACACGACGACGTTGGTCGCCAAGGGACTCCAAGTGGCGGGAATCTCGCAGTTGGTTTGCTCGAACAACACCTTGCCGTTTTCGTCTTTGATCGCGGCCGTGCGATAGTCCCATTCGACCGTGTTGAACGGATCGGTGTCGGCGGGACAAAACCGGGGGGGGACTGACATGGGGCGGGTATCCGGCAAGTTCCGTTGACCGGCTCCCGCTCCCGGAGCCACGGCCACAGACGAACCAGCAGACATCGACATTCCTTTCGACTCGTGCATCATGCACTCCTGTTTATCCAAGAATTCCGGGCGCAAACAAAGAAGTCAACGGGCTCGCCGCCGACAGAAATCCGAGGTCAAAGTGAGGTGAGAGAACCAAGCAGGCCAGAGACGAATACACTATCGGTTGTGTCCCGGCCGCAGGTGAAGCCCAAGATTTGGGGACCAACGGGGCCTCAAAATAAAGTCGCGGTTGGCGATTGTCAACTGTCTGTTTTCGTCGGCGTAACCGGTTCACCCCGCATGATCCGCACAAGTGGGCGTCGCTCACGAGGTTAACGAATTGTGAAAAAATTCGCGGGCGACTCACAACGGCGTGAGGCCAGACCGGCGTTGACCGACGGACCGTCCCGCCACTAACTTTTGAGTCTGTGGGATCGCTCGGCAGCCATCGCCGAAACCCGCAACACGGCAATGAGTTGCCGCTGGCAACCGCGATCGGAAACGGGAACGAGTCGTCGACCGGTCGACGGAACCCGCCAATTTTGACGTGTGACATCTCGGGAGCCGGGCCGGACGTCAAGACTCGACGTCCAAACACGAATCGAACTCCATCATGCTGACGATCCTGCTCCTGACTGTTTCCAACGTCTTCATGACGATCGCCTGGTATGGGCATCTGAGGCACAAGGAATCCCCGCTGGTCATGGCCATTCTGGTCAGTTGGCTCATCGCGTTCGCGGAGTACTGCTTCCAAGTTCCCGCCAACCGCTGGGGCTCGTCGCAGTTCTCTCCGGTGCAGCTCAAGGTGATTCAGGAGATCATCACGCTGGTCGTCTTCAGCGTGTTCGCCGTCTGGTATCTGGATGCGAAACTCGGCTGGAACCACCTGGCGGCGTTCCTGCTGATCATCGGCGCGGTGTTCTTGGTGCGGAGTGACTCGCCAATGAAAGCGCAGACAGACCACGCTGACGTTGAATCACCAGTCCACAAGAATTGAGCCGTCATGCCCGCAGAACTGCCGGACACCCCGCGATGGACGTCGCAACTCTTGCGAGAACTTCGAATCGCATTTGGAATTTGCCTGGGAACAATCGCCGTCTTGTTCATCGGTGTGGTGGCATTGGGGTATTACGTCATGGAATCGCCGCCAGTTTCCCGATCGAGGATGGATCGCATTTCACCGGGATTGTCGATGGACGAAGTTCGGGCAATCCTGGGTCCACCCGATTCTGGTGGTTCCTCACCCAATGGCACGCCATCCCGATGGACATACTGTCCGTCATTTCATTGGCCGATGTTCCACGTGTACTTCGACAATGACGGAACTGTCCGCGAGTCTGAACTCGATCGCTGACCATCACGCGACGGGTGGCAGCACGATGCCAGACAACGTCATCTCGCCGCAGATCGCGCGGACTCGCGTGTCGGACTTGTCGAACTTCGTCTTGAGGTAGCCCAGCGCCGGCGTTTCACCCGTGGCATTCGAGAGCGGAGCGACCGACGTGAGGACGCCCGCTTCGTTATCGCTGTCGGCGGCGAGCAGCTTCGTTCCGGGAGACGGCTTGATTCCGGGCTCGAAGCGAATGCGGCGCAGTTCGCGGTTGGTGTGCCCCATCGCGTCCAGCCGGGCGATCGGCTCTTGGCCGAGATAGCAGCCTTTCGTGAACGAGATGCACTGCTTCGTTCGGGCCGCTTCCTGCGCGAGATTGTCCTCGCTGATGTCGCGGCCATAGTGCGGGAACCCTGCTTCGATGCGTCGCGTTTCGAATTCCTCGGCCGTTCCCGCAGCGCACCCGACAGCGAGCAGGCTCTGTCGCGTGGCATCGACCGCGGCGCGCGGCACCGACAACAGAAAACCCGGTTGCCCGAACATGTCGACGCGCCGGATTTCAAAGACACTCCCGAAGGCTTCGCGCGCCACGCAACCACAGGGTGGCAACCCCTCGTCCAGCATGAGCAGTTGCGCCGCATGCGTTCCGGTGACAAACAGCTCGCCCCGCTCCGCCGAGCGACCGGCCAACTGAACATCTTCGCGGATCACGTACCGATCGAGATGGGAGATGATCGCAGCTTCCTGACCGGGAACGGTGTCCATCCACAGTGACTGAGCCCCTGCGAACACGAACACGTGCGCCAGCACACGCCCCTTGATGTTCGTCAAGAAGCCTTCGCAGCCCTGCCCCGGCTGCAGCGACTTGATGTCGTTCGTGCAAAACCCGTGCAGAAACTTCGCCCGATCGACACCGGACACTTCAATCTGCGTCCGGTCGCTGACGTCATAGACCGTGACTGGGTTTGTCCGTGATGCTTCATCCGTCATGCGAATTCGTGCTCCTGTGGTGACCGGCGGC
>JANMLE010001854.1:0-2803 GCA_031372385.1 Planctomycetota bacterium
AACGCGGCCGGATCGATCCCCAACTGCTGGCAGGCTTCGTCGATGACGGATTCGATGGCGAAGGCCACATTCGTCGAACCGGGGGCGCGATACGCATTGGTTCGCGGCTTGTTGACGCAGACGTCGTAGCCCTCGACCCGCGCGTTGGGGAAGTCATAGCACGAGAACACGCACATGCAGCCGGGACCGATTGGTGAGCCGGGATAGGCACCGGCGGCATACGCCAGGTACGCATCGCCGGCGGTGATGCGACCGTCGCGCGTGACTCCCAGCTTGATGCGGATGTACGACGCGGGAGTGGGGCCGGTCGCTTCAAAAACGTGGGCGCGGTCCATGATCAACTGGACGGGCCGGCCGGTCTTCTTCGACAGCGCCGCCGCGACGGGAGGCAGGTAGACCGAGATCTTCCCGCCAAACCCGCCGCCGATTTCCATCGGCACAACCTTCACGTCCGACACGGGTATGCGCAACAGTTCGGCGGTCTGCTGGCGCGCGGTGAAGATTCCCTGGGTGCTCATCCAGACAGTGACCTTGCCGTTCGGATTCCACAGGGCCGTGGCGTTGTGGGGTTCGATGTAGCCCTGATGCACGGTCGCCGTGCGGAATTCGCGTTCCAGCACGACTTCCGCCGAGGCGAATCCGGCCCGCAAATCGCCCTTTTCGAAGACGATCTGCTTGGCGATGTTCGTCGGCCGGTCGGAGGCCGCCGCCGGACCGGTGCCCATCGAGTCCGTGCGGACATCGTCATTCAGAATGGGCGCATCGGGACGCATGGCGGCCAGCACGTCGAGGACCGGTTCGAGCAGTTCGTACTCGACGTCGATCAGCTTCGCGGCTTCTTCGGCGATATGGACCGAGTCGGCCGCCACGCCAGCGATGGCGTGCCCTTTGTAGAGCACCTTGTCACGGGCCAGCACATTGGCACTCAGGTGCCGCATGTTGACGGACCCTTCGCCCAACTCCACCATCCGGTCGCCCTGTGTGGGCAGATCAGCGGACGTGACGATGGCCCGCACACCGGGCAGCGCCGCGGCGCGCGACGTGTCGATCCGCGTGATCTTCGCGTGGGCATGCGGGCTGCGCAGGATGACCCCGTACAGCAGACCGGTGAGGCGGATGTCGGCCCCGTATTTGGCACGTCCCGTGACCTTGTCGACGCCGTCGTGACGGATGGGCCGGGTTCCGATCACCTTGTACTTGGGCTTGCCGTTCGTTGCCATAGTGCGAGTTCCTTCCCTCGGGGAAGAGTGGGGTGGTTCGAAAGACGGGCGAGGTTTGATCGGTCGCCGGTTGTGATTCGTCGGTTAGGCGGAGTCAGTTCTTCAACGCAGCACATCGCTTGTCGGCGGCGTCCAGGACTGCGCGAACAATCTTGTCATATCCGGTGCAGCGGCACAGGTTGCCCGCGAGATAGAAGCGAACTTCCTCTTCGGTCGGCTGCGGGTTGTCGGCCAGCAGGGCTTCGGTCTGCATGATGAAGCCGGGGGTGCAGATGCCACACTGCAACGCGGCCCCTTCGAGGAACGCCTGCTGTACGGCGTCGAGGTGACTGCCACAGGCGACCCCTTCGATCGTGCGGATCTCCGCCCCCTCGGCTTCCATCGCCAGGACCAGGCAACTGGTGACGGGGCGTCCATCGAGCAGCACGGTGCAGGCGCCGCAGTTGCCGTTGGAGCAGCCTTCCTTCGTGCCGGTCATGTCGAGGTTGTCCCGCAGGACTTCGAGCAACGTCTGCCGCGGCTCGCACAGGAATTCAACGGCATCACCGTTGATCGTTACGGAGACCACTCGCTTCTTCGCCATGATGCTGCACTTTCTCTGCGCGATCTGGATTGACGCCGGGGAGGAATGATTCGGTGTGTGGACTGAATCGGACGATCGGTCGGATGCCGCCTAACCCGGATTATTTACCACGAAAAACACGAAAGTAAAAAAGAGACGAGAGCCTTGTTCCCAGGGGACCGCAAACGAACGACGCGCGATGCTCCGACCGCAGCGCTCTTCATTTTCGTGTCTTTCGAGTATTTCGTGGTTCCACATGAATGGTCCGGGCTAATGTCCGGGTTTGTAGCAGACGGTTTCGCCGCGCGCCCGGGCCACGGCGGCGTTGAGAACCCGCGCGACCAGCACGCCGACCAGATGGGTTCGGAATTCGGCGGTGCCGCGCATGTCGGTGATCGGCGTCGCAATGGCTTTCGCCGCCGCAGCCGCCTTGGCGATCGATTCGTCGCTGACCGGTTGGCCGATCAGGGCCGCCGCCGCATCGTCGGCAAGCAGCGGCGTCGGGCCGACAGCACCCAGTGCGATGCGGGCCGCGATGACTCGTTGACCGCTGTCGTCAAGCGTCACCGAGGCGGCGACGCCGACCACGGCAATGTCCATCTCGTTGCGGGGAATGAACCGGCGGTAGTGTGAACCGCTGTGCGCGGCCCGCGCGGGGAACTTCAACTCCACCAGCAACTCGCCCGGTTGCAGGACATTCTTTCCCGGTCCCGTGCAAAACGATTCGGCGGGAATTTCGCGGGTGCCCGACTTGCCCGCGATCACACACCGGCCACCCAGCACGATGATGCTGGGAATCGAATCCGCAGCCGGCCCCGAGTTGCACAGATTGCCGCCGACGCTGGCCCGGTTTTGAATCTGGATGCCACCGATGATCTGGCTGCTGTCGACCAGGGCCGAATAGTCCCGCGCGATTTCGCCGCTGCCGATGATTCGCCAGCAAGGAACGGCCGCACCCAATCGGAGTCCGTCGGAGTTCGCTTCGAGTACGTTCAACTCGGCGAGCTTTTTAACGTCGATC
>JANMLE010001856.1:0-10001 GCA_031372385.1 Planctomycetota bacterium
CGGGGGGCCGTGGGTGTTACCGCGGGTCCCCCCGCTTAATGGTTGTGGCAACCCCGGCCCGCGCCCGGGGGGCGTCGCGCGGGGACGACAGTAGTTCGCCTCAGTCAGGCACGGGCAAGAGTCCCCGTCCTGCGGCGATGATCCCTCACTCGGCCACCGCGGTGTCATCGCTGTTTCCTGCTGAAGTTCGCTGGATTCACCAAACTCTGTTGGCAGCGTCCCAATCGCCGCATCGTGAAGCGGCGCGGCAGTTTCCGAGCTTCCCGGCGTGTTGTTGGGAGGTTTTGGGGGAATTAACATTGGCGGAAAGCTAAAGAGGGAAAGGAACGTTGACCGATTTGTCAGAATAGATACAATCGGCATAACCGGAAGGTTCGGCAAACTTCGCACAACCCAACCCACCCAACATTGTGCGAACCCGATCAGCCGACAGCGGAGGCGTTCTCTCGCGTGGATGGAGTCAGGAGAGAAACTGGTTTGGCCAAAACGCTCGGTCAAGCCCCTGCAAGGATAGCCCGATGAAAACCGTCTTCACCACTGGCGAGGCTGCCAAGATCTGCAAGGTCAGCCAGCAGACAATCATTCGCTGCTTCGATTCGGGACAACTGCGCGGTTTCCGCGTGCCGGGATCGAGATTCCGGCGGATTCCCCGCGACGTGCTGTTTCGGTTCATGAAAGAAAACGGCATCCCGACCGATGCCCTGGAAAGTGGCCGTCGCAAGGCCCTGATCGTCGATGACGACGTGGAACTGGTCGAGCTGATTCGCGACGCGCTGGAAGCCGATGGCCGATTCGAAATTCGAATCGCCAACAACGGCTTTGACGCGGGGATGATGGTCAAGGAATACCGCCCGGACATCATCGTCCTGGACGTGATGCTGCCGGACATCAACGGCAAGGAAGTCTGCCAGCGGGTGCGCATGGATTCGGCGCTGGACGGCACACAGATCATCTGTATCAGCGGCATGGTCGAAGCCGACAAGATCGCGGAACTGAAGGCTTCGGGGGCCAACGAATTCATGCAGAAGCCCTTTGAAGTCGACATGCTGATCGACCGGATGTGCAAGCTGCTCGACGTCGAACCGGTCCGCTCGTAACACCAACCCGATGCGTCAGCGAGGGAGTGTCGGCGACGACTCAATTTGGACTCGTTTGATAAAGCATTCGCGAGGACGGTGGTTCGCCATCGTCCTCGCGGTCGTTTCGACCGGGACGAACGGAGCCAGTCGATGGCGGAACAGCAGCACAGTCCAACTCCGCCGGCGTCCACTGCCGAAGTCAGCCCGTGGATCATCCCTGATGCAGCCCGGCTGGAGGCGCTGGCCGAATTCGCTGCCGGTGCCGGTCACGAAATCAACAATCCGCTGGCCACGATCATCGGCCGCGCCCAACTGCTGTTGAAGGACGAGCACGACCCGCAGCGTCGCCAGATGCTGCAATCCATCGGAGCCCAGGCGTACCGCATTCGGGACATGATCGGCGACACCATGCTGTTCGCCCGGCCACCGCAGCCGGAACTGCAGGACGTGAGCCTGCCCACGATCGTCGAGCAGGTGGTCTCTCGACTGCTCGAACAGTTGTCGCAGTCGGGATGCACCGTGACGACGTCCATGCCCGCCGATTTGGTGCTGCGAGCCGATCCGGCGCAGCTTGCCATCGTCCTCAGCGAACTACTCCGCAACAGCCGACAGGCGTTGCTGCCCGATGGAGGCCCGATCCAAATTCGCGCCGCGAGACTCGACGACGAATCCGCTCAGATCGAGATCGAAGATCACGGCGTCGGCTTTTCAGAAATCGAACTGGTTCACGCCTTCGATCCCTTCTTTTCCGGCCGCCAGGCGGGTCGCGGACTCGGCTTCGGCCTGCCCAAATGTTGGCAGATCATCCGGCAGCACGGCGGCCAGATCGAGATCGAATCACGAGCGGGCGGCCCCACAATCGTCCGCATCACTTGGCCGATGCCGTAGGCAATGACCCTGATCGTCATACCGGTCACAGCAATTGTTCCGGCGACAACGATCGTGCGCCGGACGATGTTGAGTTTCCGCAACGCCGGTCGCTTCCGCGTCGCCAAATCTGCGGTAGAGTCTTCCCAGACACCAGACTTTGTCTTCCCCCGCAAACCGATTCGACCCCAGTGAGTCTCCCCATGGCACGCAGCAAGCTTCAGGGCATCTTCACCCCCAACATTGTCCCGCTCGACGCCAAGGGCGAGATCAACGAGTCGGAACTGCGGCGGTATGTCGATTGGCTGATCGCGAAGGGGGTCCACGGCCTGTATCCGAACGGCTCGACCGGCGAGTTCACCCGCTTCACGGTCGAAGAACGTCTACGGATCATGGAGATCATCTGCCACCAAGTGCGTGGCCGCGTCCCCGTGCTGGCCGGTGCGGCCGAAGCGAACGTCAAGGAAACCGTCCGGGCGTGCGAGGCCTATTACGAAATGGGTGCGACCGCGGTCGCGATCGTCGCTCCGTACTACTACAAGCTCAGCCCGCGCGCGGTTTACGCCTACTTCAAAGAGATCGCCGACAACACGCCCATCGACGTGACGCTCTACAACATCCCGATGTTCGCCAGCCCGATCGATGTCCCCACGGTCAGGCGGTTGGCCGAAGAGTGTCCGAAGGTCGTCGGGATCAAGGATTCGTCGGGCGATCTGCCGAACATGATCCGCATGATCCAGGCCGTCCGCCCGCTGCGTCCCGACTTCAGCTTCCTGACCGGCTGGGACGCCGCGCTGATGCCGATGCTGCTGATCGGTTGCGATGGCGGCACGAACGCCAGTTCGGGCGTCGTCCCGGAACTGACTCGCAAGCTGTACGAACTGACCATCGCCTACAAGATCGACGAAGCCCGCGACTTGCAGTACGACATCTTGCGGCTGTTCGATTCGATGATCCTCACGTCCGAATTCCCCGACGGCTTTCGCACCGCCGTCCGGCTGCGCGGCTTCGAAACGGGAGTCGGACGCCAGCCGCTGACCGACGATCAGCAGACCGAACTGGTCAAGCTGGCCGACACGCTGCAATGCATGCTGGCCGGGCACGGTTTCACCGACGAACCGGTCTGCGGCTGCTCGATCCAGTCCGACACCAAGGGCGCGAATCCCGCGGAGGTCTCGACGATCGTCCAAGCCGTCGTCGCGGAACTGAAGCGGCGCGGGATGGCGTAGGGTGATGCGACCGTGGGCGACGTTTCACGATTGCGTTTCGCCCGCGTCCGCCGGTGCCCACAACTCGCGGAATTTCTCGCGAACGTAGGGATTCAGTTGGTCGCCGAAGTCGATTGGCAGGTGCAGGGTTTTCGTGAGTTCCTGTACGTCGGCCAAGTCCTTCAACCGATGAGGATTGGTCATCCCGGACGCGAGCTTGAGTTCGATCAGCATCGTCAGCGGAATGTACCTGCGGCCATCCAGCTCAATCGAAACTTGTGACGGATCGGGGAATGACACCGGCTTGGGTTTGCCATCACCGGGGAATCCACCCGTCACCAGAAACTCGATTTTGACGCCCAGTTCCGTATCGCGCAGGTTGCGGCTTTTCGGAAACGGCGGGAGATAGCCGCGCCCGTCCAACTCGTCGTGAACCCGCTGCAAACCCTCGCTGGTCACCAGCAGATCAACGTCTTCGGTGAAACGCCGGAACCCGTGCTGAAAGAGAGCCATCCCACCGACGATGGCGTAGGGGATTTCCAAGTCATCCAACCGCTGGGCAATGCGGCGCATGGCCTGTTGGACGGCTCCTTCGTCGTGAAAGAACAGACTGCCTTCGGTCAACGCCCACCTCGAATTCTGATTCAAGCGTTGTTCGTAGGGGATCAGGCCGGACTCGTCCACGCGACCGTCCCGCTCGTGCGGTGGAACTGCGGAAGCCTGCGGTTTGATCGTGCGGTGCATGTCTGATCCCAAGAGTTCGTCGCGGCGACATCGTACCCCGACGCCGCGGTTGCGGCGATCCGAATCCGTTTCGGCACGTGTGCCACAGAGACTCCGCCGCATCCGAGTGAAGACAGATCTGACGCGAGGGCGCGGACACCCCAAGCAAATGCGCGACGTCGTCCGCTCCTCCGACATCGCCTTGACGTGAGTGGATCGGGTGTTCGTCGTCCGGTAGGCTGTTCGCGGTTCAACCCTCATCACTCACAAGGACTGCTTCCATGAGTCGATCGCCCCGCAACGTTCACTCGGATTCGCAGCACGTCACCCGGCGCCGGTTCCTGAAATCGACAGCCATTGCCGCGGCATCGACTTTCGCGGCACCGGCCATTTTGCGGGCCGGGGGTGTCATCGAGAAGCTGAACGTCGCGGTGATCGGGTCCGGTGGTCGTGGTGGCTCCAACTTGGGCGAGGTCGCCAAGACGGAAAACATCGTCACGCTGTGCGACGTGAATGAGGCGAACCTCGGTCGTGCCTCGATGGCCCACCCGAAGGCGCGCACGGTTGTCGACTTTCGCAAGCTGTTCGACCATCCCAATGAATTCGACGCGGTCATCGTCAGCACGTGCGAGCACACGCACGCCTTCGCGACGCTCGCCGCGCTGCAACTTGGCAAGCACGTCTACTGTGAGAAGCCGCTGACTCACAGCGTCTGGGAAGCGCGCGTCATCCGCGAAGCAGCGGCCAAGGCGAAGGTCGCGACTCAGATGGGAATCCAGATTCACTCGGGCAGCAACTACCGCCGCGTGGTGGAGCTGATCCAGAGCGGCGCAATCGGTCCCGTGCGCGAAGCCCATGTCTGGACCTCGCGCGCGTGGGGACATCAGTCGCCCGAGGATGCCAAGAAGTACGGCGACATCGTCTCGGTGCAGGATCGTCCGACCGAGGCGCATCCGATTCCGAAGGGCGTCGACTGGGACTTGTGGCTCGGTCCGGCGCCACATCGCGAATTCAACAACGTCTACTTTCCCGGCCCGAAGTGGTATCGCTGGTGGGAGTGGGGCAGCGGCACGATGTCGGACCTCGGCAGCCACTTCAATGACCTGCCGTTCTGGGCGCTCAAGCTGCAATCACCGCTGACGATCGAAGCGAGCGGCCCGCCGCCGCATCCGGACCTCGCCCCCGCGTCGATGCAGGCCACCTACGAATACGGCCCGCGCGGCGACCTGCCGCCGGTCAAACTCACGTGGTATCAGGGCGTCAACAAGCCGACGATCTGGACGGAGAAGGGGATCCCTCAATGGAACGACGGGCACCTGTTCATCGGCGACAAGGGGATGCTGCTCTCTGACTACGGCAAGCACGTCTTGCTGCCCGAAGACCAGTTCAAAGACTTCAAACGTCCCGCCCCGTTCATCCCCGAGTCACCGGGCCAGCAGGCCGAATGGGTCCGCGCCTGCAAGACGGATCTGCAAACGACCTGCAACTTCGAGTACTCCGGCTGGCTGACCGAAGCCAACCACCTCGGCAACGTGGCGTATCGCGTCGGCAGGAAAATCGAATGGGACGCCGCGAACCTGCGCTGCCCCAACGCCCCCGAAGCCGACAAGTTCATCAAGCGCGAATACCGCGCGGGCTGGAAACTGGCGTGAATGGCATCGCGGGGAACGCACCCCCGCAGCCTCGTTCCCAAGCAGCCTCGTTCCCAAGCCGGAACTTGGGAACCAGTCAAGAAGGGCGTGGCTGCCGCCAACGATCAACGGCCCGGGAACCCGTGGCACCAAGCCTTCCAGTCGGCACGCAGGGTTTCCACCATCGCGCGGGCGGCGGATTCGAGCCAGTCTTTCGGGAGTGATGCGAGGTGTTGTCGGATGGCTTCGCGAGTTGGCGGGCTGCCGACGTGGATGTTGGCCGCTTCGGCTCCCATCGCGGTGAGCAGCAGCCGTTCGTCGTGGGACTCGGTGAGATGAATCAGCTCGATCCGCGAGCACCGGGGCGCGAGACGTCGCACGATCCAGGCACCGTGGATCTGAAAACAAGGGTCCGCGCACCGCACGGCTTGGCTCAGTAATTCCGTGATGCGCGAGCGGTTTGGCGAGGCATCGCCCTCCAGCCAGTTGGTCGCGGGCGGGACGAGGGCCTTCGCTTCCCGTGCCTTCCAGCCTCCCGCGATCTGGCTCAACGCCACATAGCGCGGCTTGCCGAGGCTCCCCATGCCGACGCGCGGACGGAAACGAATCTCACACGGGGCCTGAACGTCGCCCAACGCCTGCCTCAATGCGGCCTCCGCGTCGGGCGGGATCGTCTCCGCGGGATCGTGGAGGACCGCCGTGAGCTTGTTCCAGAAGTGGACCGGATCGCGCTCCGCCTGCATCGCCAGCCGACGCAACTCGGGATGCTCCTCTTCCAGCACGAACGGTCGTCCGCCAGACGAGAGCTGCTCGACATAGCCCGCCAGAATCGCGCGGCAGGCCCTGTCGAACTGAAACTGTTTCGTCCGGCTCGCGAACCCGACGCTCGCGGCCAGCCGCACCAGATCGTTGGTGAAGGGAAGTTCGTCGGCCTCGTCGAAATCGTTGACGCCCCAGACCAGCCGGCCTTCGCTGTCGCGCCACGTCCCGAAGTTCTCGATGTGCAAGTCGCCCACGCCCAGCACGCGCGGAGCCGCCTGCAATGCGGGACAGACCTCGGACCAACGCTGCACCCAGCGATAGTACGTGCCGCGAAAGAACGGAAACGGATCGTCGCCGTTCGCCATCTGCGCGTGCTTGTACGCCAGCTCGTCTTCTTGAATCTCGACCTGGGCGCGAAGCCATGCTTCATAACGCTCGGTCGCGGCAACGAAGTCGGTTGTCATAATGAACCTGCTGTGATGGTTGTACCACTCCGGCCTCCAGTCTCCAGTCTCCCGTCTCTACCGTCGTTTCGCCAGCAGCCGATCCAACTGGTTGGCAAACGCCTGCTTGTCCTTGGGACCAAACGGAGCCGGTCCGCCCGTCACCAGATTGCTGCCGCGCAGTTCGTCCATCAGGTTCCGCATGGTGATCCGCTCGCCGATGTTCTCCGCCGTGAAGATGTCGCCGCGTGGATCGAGGGCGATGCCACCCTTCTGGACCACATGCGCCGCCAGCGGAACATCCCCCGTGACGACCAGATCTCCCGGCTGAAGCAGTTCGACAATCTGCTTGTCGGCCACATTCAATCCGGACGGCACCGTTAGCAGCGACACAAACTCGGACCGGGGAATTCGAATCGGCTGATTGGCCACCAGCACCAACGGCACCTTCACCCGCGCCGCCGCCCGAAACAGCAACTCCTTCACCTCCGCCGGACACGCATCACCATCGACCCAAATCTGCATGAACGAACCTCTGAACGTCAACTCATGCCGCTCCAATGGGTTTTCGCCAACGGAACCCAAGCAACTGGCCGCGGAGTTTGCGAACAAATTTGCAGTCGTCTTGGCTCAATGAAATCTGTTTGATCGGATGCATCACGCCATTTCTTATCTCGTTCGCCTTTTGCAATCGATCCAGCAATTGATTCTTGTCATTCGCGACATCTAACGGCAACACTTCGCGGAATTTGCCCCAGTTGCGAGCGATAATCTCCTTGAAGTCGATGAAGTTGGTATACGCGTAGGGTTCGAGTCGCTGCGTACCATCGTCTACTTTCGTACCAAGACATCGCTTCAGGATTGTCGGCGGGAGACCTTTGTACAACCAGTCATCATCATGGGATTGGAAAGCAAGTTGGAGCGTTTTTCGAATCAAACGATGAAGGGTCATTTCCAAATCTCGGAGGAATCGGTACGTGTCGGTGTAGGGGGAGTCCTTCGATAGCCAATACAAATCGCAGTCGATCCAGCTGCGATCATCACAAATTTCCTTCATTTTCGGGTTGCGTGGCCAGCCCAATTCAGCACCCCTCAATAAAAGCCAGCCGACATCAACCTTGGCGTCACCGTCGCCAAATGTTTCGTCAAAGGCGTCAACAAGGCTTTCACCAAAGCCTTCGTAAAAACTCTGAAACTGTTTGCGCCGCGCCTCAGGAATGCTGAAGTAAATCTCGCTCAGCAAGAGTTTGCCTTCGCCGACTTGCGTCAAAAGGAGTCGTCTTAACTCTTCAAGCCGCTCAGTCTTCCCCAGTTGTTTTGCCACGTCGGTTGGGGAGCATCCCGATTTGATGAGCTTCGCCGCTTCACTTCGTGCAGACATCTTCATCGCCTTTGTCAGACACCGAGCTTGTTTAGCAAAACACCGCCAGAGACATTCTGTCACTCTGCCCAAGTCAAATGAGTTTCCCGCGGCAGTAAGCCGCTCCGGCGGCGAGGGCTTCTGCGAGTTTGCTCGGATCTTTGCCGCCGGCTTCGGCGAGGTCGGGTCTTCCGCCGCCGCCGCCGCCGCAGATTTTGGCGGCGGTCTTCACGCAGTCCGAAGCGTTCAGTCCCTTCGAGACGAGGACGTCCTTGCTGACGGCGGAGATGAAGGCCGCCTTGCCTTCGTGTTCCAGGCCCAGCAGGATCGCGCACGACGGGGCCTTTTCGCGGATGCGGTCGACGAAGTCCTTCAGCGAATCGCGAGGGCAATCGGCAGCGTGATGGACGATCAGTTTGACGCCGCCGATCGTTTCCGCCTTCGCCACCAGTTGCGCGGCGGCGTCGGCCAGTGAAGCGACCGTGTACTTGGCCAGTTCCTTTTTCGCGTCGCGCAGTTCCTGTTGCAACGCTTCGATCTTGCGCGGCAGTTCGTCTGGTTGAGCCTTCACCAGTGCGGCCGCTTCCTTCACCAATGCCTCGGTCTCACGGATGCGGGCAATCGCCTTCGGGCCGGTGAAACAGGTGATGCGCCGCACGCCGGCCGCGACCAGTTCGTCGCGGATCAGGCGGCAGAGACCGACTTGCCCGGTGTTGCTCAGGTGAGTTCCGCCGCACAGTTCGCGGCTGAAGTCGCCCATGCTGACGACTCGCACGTTGTCGGGATACTTCTCGCCGAACAGGGCCATCGCGCCGACCTGCTTCGCTTCGGAGATCGGCATCAACTTGGTCGAGACCGGCGCGCCCTCGGAGATCCGGGCGTTGATCTCGTCCTCAATGTTGAGCAGTTCGTCGTGCGTCAGCCCCTTGGAGTGCGCGAAGTCGAACCGCAGTTCGTCCTGCTGAACTTTCGACCCGCGCTGCGTGGCATTCTCGCCGAGATGTTTTCGCAAGGCGTGATGCAGGAGATGCGTGGCCGAGTGGGCGCGGCGGATTCCTTCGCGGCGCGTCGCCTCAGCCGCAGCCTGAACCTTGGCTCCGATCAACAGCGTGCCGAAATTCAGTCGGCCGATGTGAACGAGCAGTTCGCCGTCACGCTGTGTGTCCCGCACTTCAAATTCAAAACCGGGACCGCTGATCGTGCCCGTATCGCCGACTTGCCCGCCCGCTTCGCCATAGAACGGCGAACGGTCCAGGACGACTCCGAGTTGAACGTCGGCCTTGTCAAACGACGTGGCCAACTGACCATCAGCGATGATGCCCACGATGGCGGCGTCGGCCGAGATGGTATCGTAGCCGAGGAACTGCGTGCCACCGCTCTTGCGCAAGGTGTCCAGCGGTCCGGCTGACATGACCGAGTTGGCGAACAGGTCGCTGCCGCTGGTGTCCTTGTGCTTCTGTTTGCATTCCTTGAAGCGGTCCATGTCGACCGTCAGTCCTTCGTTGGCCGCCAGCGACTCGGTCAGTTCGATCAGGAACCCGTCCGTCTGATGCAGGTCGAAGGCCGCGTCGCCGGAGAGGACTCGCGAGCCCTCTTTCTTCGCCTGTTCGACGAGCTTTCGGAACCGGCCGACCCCGCTTTCGACGATCCTCTGAAACTGCTTTTCTTCTTCGAGGATTCCGTTGGCGACGGCATCGACGGTCTTGCCGAATTCGGGGTAGGGGTGTTTCATCGCCTCGGCGACGGCGGGCACGAGCTGATACAAGAACGGCTCGTGCTTGCCGAGCAGGAAGCCCTCCATCGCCGCGCGGCGCAGCAGCAGCCGGACGATGTAGTTTTGCTTCTCGGGACCGGGACCGCATCCTTCGTGCAGCGCGAACGAACAGGCGCGGACGTGATCGGCGATCCGGCGCACGGCACGACCCTCC
>JANMLE010001883.1:0-1004 GCA_031372385.1 Planctomycetota bacterium
GGCGGGCTGCTGCTCTGCGAGGACGTGGCCCAGCGTCGCGAGGCTGGCGGTCTGGTCATTCTTGTCGCGGTCTTCGATCAGTTGCAGCAGCATCGACACCACGTCGGTCTTCCGCAGGGCCGACAGACCGGTCAGCGCTTCCTTGAGATGATTCGCCGGAACATTCTGCCGGCTGAGGATCGCTTCGTAGACCGCTTCCGTCCGGTCCAGCTTCAACAGATCTTCGACGCTCGCATTGCGGAGCGCGTACAACTGGGCGGCCTTCGACAGCGGCCGCTTCGAATTGACCGCGTCCTGCACGAGCTTGTCGACTTGAATCCGGCTTCGCGCAAAGTTGAGAACCGTGTCGAGTTCCGGATCGGTGGGCCGCGTCGAGACTTCGAAGATGACTTCCGCGGCGGCGATCCCTTCAAACGCGACGGCCGCTTTGACCGCTTCGGCGCGGACCAAGGCCGAGTCGTCCTGGCCGGCCGCCAGCAGCGTCGGCTCCCAGTTGGTGAGCTTCGTTCCCCAATGGCCGAGCGTGCGGATGGCCGCCGCCCGCACTCGCCCGTCCCCTGCGTTGAGTACTTTCTTCAACAGGTCGAAGTTCGGAACGCGGTGTTCTTCGAAGACCCACAGCGCTTCGAGCAGAGCCTGCGCATCGGCGGGCTTGCTCGGATCGAGGTTCGCCGCCCACGCGGTGACGGCGGTCACGACGTCCTTCGATTCGCGTCCGCTCAGTTCCAGCCTCGCCCGATAACGGGTCGCGTTTTCCTTCGCGAAGAACGCGGCACAGACTTCGGGGATCGGCTTCCCCATCAGCTTCGGCTGTTTCACCAGCGGACGGTCTTTCGCGGTGACGCGGTAGATCCGGCCGTGCTCATGATCGCGGTTGGGATCGCGCATGTTGTGCTGCATGTGACCGACGATCGCGTTGCTCCAGTCGGAGACATACAGCGCCCCGTCACCACCGATTTCAACATCGGTCGGACGGAAGTTGGGGTCGGTCGAGACCAGGATCG
>JANMLE010001892.1:0-3778 GCA_031372385.1 Planctomycetota bacterium
GTCGTAGATGGCGAGGTGGGCGGGGTCGTTCGCGTACTCGTCGGATTCTAGGCCCGAGAAGAAGCGCCAACCACTATCCCATGCGTCTTCCGTCGGCTCGCGATTGGATTCCAGATACAGGAACTCGGTGCGATACAGGCCAATCCCGCTGGCCCCCTTTTCCCGGCACGGCTCGGCTTCCTCGGGGAATTCGATGTTCCCCATCAACTGGATCGGAACGCCATCCTTCGTTTCACAGGGAAAGGCACGCAGGGACTGGAGTCGCTGCTCGTGACTCCGAAACCGAGCTTCCGAATCACGATACTTTGCCAGCGTGTCCTGGTCAGGCTCGATGATGACGACACCGTGGCTGCCGTCGATGATGATGGTCTGGGAACCGGAGACTTCGTCGAGAAACTTGCCGATCCCAACGACCGCGGGAATCTCGAGTGCTCCCGCCAGAATGGCCGTGTGGCTGGTGTGGCTCCCCACCTCCGTGGCAAACCCCAGCACGAACTTGCGATCGAGGTTTGCTGTTTCACTCGGGGTCAGATTGTTGGCCAGCACCAAGACCGGTGCCGTCAGATTGGACAGCTCTTCGCGACGCTCACCCAGCAAGTGCCGCAGCAGACGCTTCTCCAGATCGTAAATGTCGACGGACCGCTCGGCCAAGTACTGGCCGCCCAGATCCCGCAGTCGCTTGGCATATTGGCGCAGCACCTGGCTGGCGGCGAATTCCGGGGAGTTCTGTTGACGAATCCGCTCTTCGATCTGGGCAACGAGTTGCTGGTCCCGCGCGAGCAGCAGGTGCGCCGAAAAGATGGCCGCGTACTGATCACCCAGTCGTTCCCGCGCGAGCTGCTCGTTGAGTGTGATTTCCTGACAGGTGGCATCCAGGGCGGCGTGAAACCGCGCCAGTTCGATGTCGATGACGTTCGCCGAAATCAACTGCTGCGGAATCCGAAAACTTTCGGTGCCAAAGACCATGGCCGGTCCGATGGCCACACCCGGAGAGACGGCGATTCCGCGTTTGATCAGCATGCGGCAACGTTCGCGTTCAGGACTGCATGAAGGAGAGAAGCGACGCCGACCGAGTACCAGAGACCGACCAGGCTTGGACCCGACCCCGCCGGCGCGTCAACGAGACTCAAGACCGATCAAACCCTTCGAACTCCGAGCCGATCAACGTCGCCAGTTGCTCCACCGCAGTGTTGGCATCGTCGCCCGTCGCGTCAATTTCCAGTTGCATCCCCGGCTCGGCACCCAGCGTCAGCAAGTGCAGCAGGCTCTTGGCATCAACCCGATTGGCACCCCGCGTGATGAAAACCTGGCTGCGGAACGACTGCGCCTTACGCGCGATCAACTCCAAGGGGCGCATGTGCAACCCGTTGGAATTGCGAACCGTCACCATCGCGCGTTGAATTGTTGCCGTCACCATTTCGTACGATTCCACCAGATTCCACAGGCCCGCCGGCCAGATCAGATTTCGTTGTTGTCCGCTTCCTTCAACAGATCCCAGACCGCCTCGATCGAGTTGGACTTCCGCAGGAACTTGCAAAAGTTGTCGTTGCGCAGGTGCCGCGAAATGTTTTCCAAGCCGCGCAGATGGTCACCGGGCCGATCCGGCGGAGACACCAACAGAAACATGATGTAAACCGGTTCGCCATCGAGACTGGCGAAGTCGACGCCATCGGGAAGCAGGGCGATGGCGGCAATGAGCTTGCCCACGGAGGGATGCTTCGTGTGGGGAACGGCAACTCCCCGGCCAATTCCGGTCGAACCCAGTTCCTCACGTTTTAGAATTGCAGCCACAATACCGGCCTCATCCGCCGCCTTGATGCTTCCCGCTTCACGCAGGCCGGTCACCATGGCCTTGATGGCGTCCTCTTTCGAACCCACCCGAAGGTCGGGAATGATGGACGCCGATACGACGAAGTCGCACAACTTCATGAAGAACCTCTCTTTGCTTGCGCCTGTTCATGAGGGACTCGCCCCCTGATTTCACCGGACAATTGCCGACACTCCGAAGACACCCCCGGTGCCGGCACTGTCTCAGCCGACCTACTCCTCGCTGTCAGCCTCCGTCGGCTTCAACGGCATTTCACCGAGACCCGGGCCGCGCTTGTGATCCTGGATCTTTTCCTTGTACTTCCGAAGTTGCTGCTCCATCTTGTGAAGCGCCGAGTCGAACGCCGTGGTGGCCTCGCTGTCTGTTTCGGCAGCCACCAGATCATGGCGATGCTCGGCATCCACCAAGATTTCGACGGTGCATTTTCCATTGGAAAAATCGACCGTGATTCCAATCGAGGTCAATCGATCGAAGTAAGTCAGCAGCTTCTCCGCCTTGCGGGAGATGTATTCCTGAGTGCTGGAACTGATGCTTCCATGTCGGCAGGTGATTGCAACTTGCACCGAAAACCTCTTCTCTCAAAAACGTTGTATCCGACGCCATCGCGGATGTCGATCATCGTATCCTGGCCGGAAGCGGCCGATTGTATGCGGAAGCACACCGTCGTCAATCGGCCATTTCGATACTCTCAAATTCAATCATCGCCAAAAGGGACGCTCTCCCTCTTCAATCGGGCGAGCGGAACGGCAACCATCATCCAACGCGAAGCCCATCATCCAGCGTGAAGAAGGAGAAGTCTATCAATCCCACCGCCGGATGAAAACTTTGGGACCGAGTCAGAAGCCGAAAACCACGGAACGGATCAATCGTCGCCGTTGGCATGGCCCAAGTCCGATGGCATCGGCATCCCACATCTGCCGTGATCAACCAAGATCCTTTGGTCGGCCACTCGAAGCAGAATCTGCGGCCGGATTGACCCGCAGACGCCGTCGCACACGATGTGAGTTGTGCAACAGCCGTCCCGATGGAATCAACACCGAAGCGGTGAGCAGACGGCGGCGAGACTCGCGAGTTCTGGAGTTTCTCGATTCTCAAGTGTCTCGAATCTGAGATCGCCCGACCGCCAGCCCGCGAGATGCCCTTGCGGACTTTACGAAACGTTGGCCCGGATTCTTCATGTCCCTTGAAGAGCCGCGCCGTTCGTAGCTGAATTCGCAAGAATTCAGCGAATCATCGGACCACGGCCTGAGTTCTTGCGAACTCCGCTACGCCCCCGTGAATAATCCGGGTCAGCGAAAGTCCGGCACTGCCGGTTCGCGGCTGTTTGTTGAATCCAGCACCAGACTCTGGTCGGTCGTCGGCAATGCGGTGGCCGACTTCGTGGGCAGACTCTTGTCCGTTTCGACCGTGGCTGTCTGGCCCGTCTTTCCGCCGAACATGCCCAACATGTCGACCCGCGACTTGGCCCCGTTGTCAGACCGCACGGACCGGAACGCCGGCCCATCGGCCTTTTTCTTTCGCTCCTTCAACTCGAGGTTGAACCAAGGCATGCGCGACGTGCTGTCCATCTGCATCCCCTTGCTCCCCACGACGCAGCCGCTCATGGCGATTGACATGCCCATCACGAGCAGGACGGTGCAGACCTGCGTCCAGTATCGACCCGAAAACGATGCCATCACGATACCTCGTCTGATAATCCCACGGCGGGAAGTCGACTTCCCCGCCACCTCCCATGCCTCCGCCCACGAAGCCGCCTCATAGCAGGTATGCGTTTCTCGGTGAAGACCGGATTTGTCCGCGTGACTTCATCGGGTGCATGTCAGCTTTTGCGCGGGGTGTTGTCGGTGCGCAGGAGGGCGTGGAAAGGTCAATCGGAGGATTTTTGGATTTGTGATAACGCTGGTGGAGGTGGTGGGGTTGGGGGATTGGAATTCACGGTCAAGGAGGTTC
>JANMLE010001895.1:0-1934 GCA_031372385.1 Planctomycetota bacterium
ACCATCAACGCGAAGATGGCGGCGGCGGAGGTGTCGTACGACCGCGACTGGATCAGGTTTCGCGGTTCGTTCTTCTATGCCTCGGGGGACCGCGATCCGTATGACTGCAACGCGAACGGATTCGATTCGATCCTCGACAGCCCGAACTTCGCGGGGGGGCAATTCAGTTACTGGCAACGGCAACAGATCAACCTCTTCGGCGTCGGCCTGGTGAACCGGTTCAGCCTCGTCCCCGACCTGCGATCAAGCAAGTTCGAGGGACAAAGCAACTTTGTGAATCCCGGACTGCGGCTGCTGAACGTGGGGGCCGATTTCGAGCTGACCCCCAAGACGCGCCTGATCACCAACGCCAGCTACCTCGAATTCGACAGCGTCCGCGTGTTGCAGGCGTACACGTTTCAGAACCATATCCGGCGCACCATCGGTGTCGATCTGAGCATCGGGGTCGAGTACCGTCCCCTGCTGAGCGACAACGTCGTGGTGACCGGCGGCTATGCGTGCCTGGTGCCGGGGGCCGGCTTCAAGGATCTGTACGGCACGACATCGCCGTTGTCGACCGCGAACGCCAAGTCATCCGGGATCGGCCTGCTCAATTCCGCCTTCGTGCAGCTTGCTCTTTTGTTTTAGGGGCGGTGCGTGAACAAGTGTCGTGATCTAGTGTAGTGCTTCGTAGTTGCGGGAACTTTTGGTATTGGGTGGCACGCCATGAGTCATCGAAGGGCGTGTGGGTCGTCGCACCACGCCCTTCGCAAAGCCTCAGGGCGTGCCACCCTGTTTAAGTTCGCATCTGCGTGAAGCACTACAGTAGTGGGAACCAACCGTAGCACGGACGCCTTGTCCGTGCGGCAAGACGTGACCATCTGTCGAATTGGGCCGCACGGACGAGGCGTCCATGCTACGACAGTAATTCGTGCGTCGAACGTGGCAAGGATGCCCTCATGATTGAACGTCAGCAGTTTGGGAATTCGCTTCGCAATGTGATCGTCGCGGCCGGCGTCGTCCTGGGGGTGTTCGTGGCCGTCGAGATGTTCGCTGTCCCGGTGGCAACCCCGGACCCGTTCTTCAGCGACGTGAAAGCCGAAGACAAGATCCGGCCTGCCAGCAGCACGACGACGGAGACGACGGTTGCGGACGCTCCCTTCGATGCAGACATTGAAAATGCCGAAGTCGGAGCCGAACCGCTGGCCGGACAACTGGAGGTGTCGGGAAGAGACGCACCCGAGAACGAGCTCTTGAAGCAATCGCCCGAGGTGGCCGCGGCCAAGAGCCGTGGTTGCGTGACGTGCCACAAGGGATCATGCGATCCTCACGAGCAACCGAATCTTCCGTTGTCGTTTCAACTCGGCTGCGTCGACTGTCACGGCGGCAACAGTCACGCCAGCACCAAACAAGAGGCGCATGTCCAGCCCCGATATCCGGATGTTTGGAGCTCGTCGGCGAACCCGGTCCGTTCGTACACGGTGCTGAACCGCGAATGTCCGGAATTCATCCGCTTCGTGAATCCCGGCGACCTGCGCGTGGCCCATCTGAGCTGCGGCGTTTGCCATCCGCGCGAGACGCTCGAAGTCCGCAAGAGCATGATGACTCACGGCTGCATGTTGTGGGGGGCGGCGCTGTACAACAACGGCGCTGTTCCCAATAAGTGGGCACGCTATGGTGAAAGCTATTCGATGAACGGGACGCCGCAGCGGCTGCAAACTGTTCCCGCCCCGACTCCGGAAGAGACCGCCACGAAGGGGATCCTGCCGTTCCTCGATCCATTGCCGCGGTTCGAGAACAGCCAGCCGGGAAACATCCTCCGCATTTTCGAGCGGGGCGGCCGGTTTGCTCCCGAGATCGGGATTCCCGAAACACTGGAACTCAACGGAAAGCCGCGGCAACGGCTGAGCAACCGCGGCTTGGGAACATTGAACCGCACCGATCCGGTCTTCATC
>JANMLE010001910.1:0-1380 GCA_031372385.1 Planctomycetota bacterium
ACGGCCGCGCGCGGTAGCCGGCGCGCGACAAAGCCTCCGCAATGTCATCGACCTCGCGCCGCGAGATGCAGTAGACGATGCCCGACTCGCCGGGGTGCGAGTCGATCACCTGCCGGACCTGCTTGAGCACGTTGCTCTTCCGGACGACGCGGTAGACCAGATTGGGTCGGTCGAACGAACCGATGAGTTGCTCGGCGTCTTGCAGTCCCAACTGCTCGACGATGTCGTCGCGCACCTGCTGCGTCGCCGTGGCCGTGTAGGCATGAACGCCCGCCTTGGGGAACCGCGCCCGCAGCAGCTTCAGCATCCGGTATTCGGGGCGAAAGTCGTGGCCCCACGCGCTGATGCAGTGGGCCTCGTCGATCGCGAAGAACGACACGTTGGCGTCGTCCAAAAAAGCGAGCATCTTCTCGGTACACAGCCGCTCGGGAGCGACGTAGAGCAACTTCAGTTCGCCCCGCCGCACACGGTCGGCCACGCGCAGCAGTTCCCTCGGAGGGAGCGAGCTGTTCACACAAGCGGCCGGAATGCCGCACTCGATCAGCGCATCGACCTGGTCTTTCATCAGCGAAATCAACGGCGAGACGACAATCGCCAGGCCGGGCATCGTCACCGAGGGAGCCTGAAAGCAGATCGACTTCCCGCCGCCGGTCGGCAGCACGACGACGGAATCCCGATGCTCGACCACCGCCCGCATCGCCTCGGCCTGCAACGGTCGAAACGAATCGTAGCCCCAGTAGTGCAGCAGGGCTTCTCGGAGCGCGGTCATCGGGTCGGCGGCGGTGGTCACGCGGGAACTTGTGTCTGACATTCGTCGTCTATGCCAAGCGAGAGAATTGAGAAGTCGATCGAGTTGACTCGCTTCACTTGGACAATTCACGAGTAACCACGAATCTCACAAATCCCACGAATCAGAAATGGCTTCAGGACGGTGGCTTGGATCGAGTCTGCTGGACTCGCGTCTGAAGCCCGCCTGCCGCACATTCTTTTCTCTGTTTGGATTCGTGTTATTCGTGAGATTCGTGGTGAATAGTCCGGGTTAACGAACCGTCGTTGACCCACTTCCGGGGAACGGGGATCATATCGCTCCCTGAAGGCAGCGAGTAGAATCGTGCGGCACCAGACTGCTGAAAATCCAGAATGACCGCGCGGCCAGGATCAATGCTGGAGTCCCATTGTGTCGAACGATCGCAACCGAGTGTCGAGCGAACGCAACCGCGAAGAAGTCATCGTCTCCGAACATCTGGCCGAACTGCGCGGCCGGGTGCGGCTGTTGACTTGGGTGTCCGGGTTGTCTTGGACAATTCTGGTGCTGTTCGGTGGACTGTTGGTCTCGGGGCTGCTCGATTGGACGATCCACTTCGACGACCCCGGCCTGCG
>JANMLE010001926.1:0-3829 GCA_031372385.1 Planctomycetota bacterium
AGCGTCCTCGGCACTGGATTCCTTGATTTCGCTCGGTTGATCCATCGAGGTGTCAACGATCGGCTCGTCGGTGATTTCCTTATTGTCGGTCACTTCCGTGAAGATCTGTTCCAGCAACTGCGGGTTGTTGAAGACGATCAATGTACACGCCAGTAACGCCAGGACGTGCAGACCGGCACTGACAAACAGGACTGTCGTGAGGGCTTTCCAGTCGGTCTTCTGCTGCCCGAGACGGGGTGCCAGCGTCACGACAACCGGCTTGGGTTTGACGGGAGCCGGTTTCTGGGCGGCGGGAACTGCGGGCTGGGGGGCAGTTGCCGGAACTGCGACCGCAGGCGCTGCCGTTGAAGTTGGTATCGCAACAGATGCCGCCGCTGCGGCGGGTTGAACCGGAACAGGAGCAGTTGGTGCCGGCGCAACCGGTCTCGAAACCTGAGCCACCGGAACCGGCGCGGAAACGGCCACCGGCATTTGAACCGGGGGCACAGGTGCATGAGCAACGGGCTGCGGCACTGGCACAGCCGCGACTGCGGCAGCGACGACCGGTTGGGCCGTCACGGGCTGAACAGCCGGTGCTGCTACCGGAACGGCGTGGACCGGAACTGGCTGCTGAGCAACCGGTTGTTGAGCGATCGGCTGTGGAACCGCCACGGCCACTGCAACGGGGACCGGAGCCGCGCCGTTCGGAATCGGCGTCGCTCCGTTTGATGGAAGGACTGATGGCGGAGCGACGTTCTGAGTACTCATTGACAGTCTCATTTCTTCAGCGGAATGGCTACGAAATCACCCGCGACGAACAAGAAACGGTTGGGGAAAAACCGGTGAAATCACAGCGAAATCGAAAATGAGTGAATGCGAGGCAGAGGGGCAATACCGGGCCGACATGCTACGGCTCCAAGAATGGAGGGTCAAGCGGCTGCTGATGCGAACACCGGGCGGTTTGCAATGCCGGGCCGCACCATTGCTTGGACGTTGCGAGAACCCGACGGACGAAATGAGAACTGGCGCGCAACTCCGTGCCCCCACACATTGGTCGGCTGCCGTCTTCAAAGTGGCTATCCGCCATTCGTGTTGAACAACACACGTGAGCGGCAAGGCGCTAGCCGCCGGTCTGCTGGAGTTAACCGGCGGCTAGCGCCTTGCCGCTCACGTCACACAACTTTCAACAGGAACGGAGGAGAGCCTTCAACGTTTTGTCGGTCGTTGTGATCGTCGGCGGACAGGAATCCCATCGAATGGACCCGTGAGCCAACCGGATCCCCTGCCTGAACCCGATGGGGATCGGAAGCAATTCGGCGGATTTGGCCGCGCGGTCATCCCGTGTGAGTCTCCTCGAAGCGATCCAAAAACATTGTGCTGCGGTTTTCGTGGTTGTTTCGAAGACGTGATACGTCGCCATCATCTCTCCGCGTGATGAGCCGGACGCGCCACCCGGCTCGAATCGCCTCAGAATCCAGGCGTTACTGAGCACTCGGCTCGTCACGCGGAGCGATGAGGGCGACGGACCCGCCGCCTCTCCGAATGCGATCCTGATCGTTGTTCCCGACCGGGGGACATTGAGCCTTCCGCAGATCAAAAAAGACGTGACCGACAAAAGTCGCTTGGACAGCGTTTCGTAGCACGGACGAGGCGTCCGTGCTACGGGGACTTTTGTCGGTCACGTCAAAAAACGGACTTGGCACCCGTCGCGGGCAAGTTTGACTGAAACCGCAAACTCGACACAACCGATACAAGTGATGCGACCAAACCCGTCACGCCCACAAACAGGTCGGCGACTTGGACGCATTCAACCCGTTCGTTGGGGAACCATCGCTCGCAGAAACGGAATCAGCCGGACATCAAAATGGGGTCGTGTGGCGGATGATCGGCCGCAGCACGATGGCTTTCCGGACTGTTCGTTCAGGACTGCCCGTGGTGATTGCGGTCGATGAAGACGATGAGGTCGGGCGGTCCGGAAGCGGGCACCGTCCGGAGGGGGATTTCATGCGATGCATTCGCGGGATGAAGATCGGTCTGTTGCTCGCCTGCTTGACGGTGTTCAGCGCCGGATGTGCCAGCCTGTCGCCGAAGTTTGGTGTGCTGCCGTCCATTGCGCGGCACCGGGCTGAGTCGCAGTACCAGACCGCGCGTCAGGCGGAGCAACGGGGACAGTACGCGAAGGCTCGCGAGTTGTACGCGGCGCTCCAGCGGCAATCTCCGAAAACACCGGCGTACGCGCATCGCATGGGTGTCGTCTGCGTTCAACTGAAGGACTACGCCACGGCGGAGAAATACTTCGACCACGCACGCAGTCTCGATGCGCGAAATCCCGCGCTGCTGGCGGACATGGGATACTCGGCCTACTTGCAACGGGACTACGCGGGTGCCGAAGCGCTGCTCAACGAATCGGTCGAGTTGAGTTCCGGCGATCCGCGCGCCGTGAACAATCTGGCGATGGCCATCGCCCATCAAGGACGCTACGAGGAATGCTTGGCGGTCTTCCGCCGGGTGAATTCCGAAACGCAATCCCTGCTGAATGTCGCCGCCATCCAGTCGCAGCGCGGCGATCCGGAAACGGCGATGGCGACGTATCGGCAAATCCTGTCGAATGAACCCGCCAACAAACTGGCATCCCGCGCCCTTCACGAATTGAACGCCGCGCGTCCACGGCAACTGGCGGCTCCCATGCCGGGCGACGATCGCGAAACCGCGTTGGCAAATGCGCAGGAATCGCCCCTCACCGATCAACCCGACTCCGCTCGGAAACCGGCCATTCAAGACGGCGGCGACGAATCGAAGTCCCAGGCCCCGTTTCCGCCGACCCCGCCGCTGGTGATCACTTCCGCCGACGAACCGGCGTCGCCAAGTGATGGCTTCGAGTCCCCCATCATCACGCCCGACGACGGCCACTGGGCGAACACACCAGTCCCTCCCAAGCCGGTCGATGAAGAGTCAATCGCTTCGGACGGCAACGGGTACGAACTCCCCAAGACCGCCGATCCGCCGGGTGAACTGGCCGTCGACGAAACTGAACCCGAGGTCGTCCCCGAGGAGGCCCCACCGGCGGAAGCCAAGGTCGCGCAACAGGCGACACCCGATGCCGACGAACTGTCGAAGGTGTTCGAAGGGGACGACAACGCCCCGGAATCGCCGATGAAAGACAGCGAAGAACTGACCGGACTGGAATGGGCTCAGGAGGATCTCGCGCGGGACAAGGCCGCCGTCGACGCGGGGACCAAAGCCGCGGTGCCAAGCGGGGATTTCCTGCGCGGATTTTGTCCGGTGGCACTGCGCGACGAACGGCGTCTGGCACAGGTCAGCGACGAATTCTCCACCGATTATCAGGGACAGGTCCATCGCTTCTGTTCCGCCGCAGCCCGCGACCAATTCGTGGAGCATCCCGACTGGTACGTCCCCGCCGCGGGGGGCTTGGATGTCATTGAAGTGAAGCGGGGCCAGGCCGGGACGCCGGGGTCTCTCGACTACGCCTGTTGGTTCCGCCATCGGCTGCACATGTTCCGCAGCGCCGAAAACCTGGCCGCCTTTCGGGCCGCACCCCGCGATTTCGTCGCCCGCCCCTGAACCCGCGACCCGACTCTCCAACGCAGCATTCCGACTTAACGAAGTCATGCGACAGAGCCCGACCGCTCCGACTGCCATGGTGCAATCGGGGCGGTGAGCTTTGTTGCCGGACTCTCACGCGCCGCGCTGATTGGCCCGGCTCTCTGTCAGCCGCGCCCTCAACCAATCGGCCGAGTGTTTTCTGCTTTCGAGAGTTGCACGGTGTGTCGCGACGCAAGAGGCGACTCATTGCCACGGCCCGGCATCACGGCTTCGCGTTCTTCTTCGC
>JANMLE010000010.1:0-3319 GCA_031372385.1 Planctomycetota bacterium
ACATTGATCCGCCGATGCTCCGCGACCACGCCGGCGTCTTCGCCGCCCTCGCAACACGCACACCCACACTCCCGAACCACGACCGCATCCATGCGCCCGACCCTCCCTTCTGGTCGGACACTTGATACACCAAAACAGCACGCTCGGAAATAGTTCCTGCACAGCCCCTTAGTCAGATAGAACTCGTCCACCGGGTTCGGAACGCCGCCCTACTCGGTATGCCACAATGCCAGCGGCGGAAAATAGCAGTGGGGATTGGGATTCTGACTCCTGGCTCCGGCCGAATGATAGCCGGGTTGCACCTCATAGGCGTCCCAACTGCGAAACCGGAGATGAGTGGCAGGCCCGTAGGACAGAACGCAGATGTTCTTAAACACCCGCGACAGGTTGTCGCGGGTCGCCTCGACATCGGGGAAACGAGCGCTGGGCGGCGACCCGTAACTAGACGGCGTGTTGTAGGCCGAATCGATGGGCGAACGGGCTTGAAAGTTGGAGCGATCCGTCCAGAAGTCTTGTCGAGTCTGGACGGGTGCCGGCATTTGCGGCGACGTGAGTTCCTTGACGATCTGCTGATGACCGGCAATCTCCTTTTCAAACTTCGCCCGCATTTCTGCCGGGGGATGGCCGCTCCGCAATTCCTGTTGGAACAGCCGAATCATCTCGAGCGACAAGGCCAGCCGCTCGTTCATGTCCTTCGTCACCACGGACGATTGGACCCGCAGCGTTTGCGCGCGATGGGCATTCTCGAAGAATATCGCGGCCAGGTCGTCGGGCGTCAAATCGACCTGCGAACAGACGACGAGTGTGATTGCAATCGCGTACATGACGTGACCGACAAAAGTCCCCGTAGCACGGACGCCTCGTCCGTGCTACGAACCGCTGTCCAAGCGACTTCTGTCGGTCACGTCGTACATGGCCTCTCCACGACAAATGAAACCGTCCCCGCTTCATTCACCGAATGCCAAATGAAGCGGGAACGCCCGTAGCACTCCTCACCGAATCGACCAGATCCTACAGACAATTGGTGCAATACTGTGCGGAATACGAGCCACCATTCATGCACTTGGGTGTACAAACCCAGACGGCTCCGACCTTCGCGGCCAACATGGCATCGGGCTTTTGCGGCACCCCGCACACTTTCGTCCCGCCGGTCTGGTTGCAACTCGATCCGCTCAACGACGAGCAGTACTTCCATGTCGCGGCGGTCGTGCAGCCTTCACTGCCGTAGGACGTGCAGGTGCAGCCCCACATTATCCCTCCGGGACCGTAACTCCAATACGTGCAACCGGCGGACGAAACACATTTCGTACACGTACTGACGCCATAACAGTTGTAGCCCGGACCGCCACCCACTGCCGACAGTTGCTCCGCCTCGGAGAGCCGTTCGCGACTCCCTGCCAGTGACAGCCCTGCCACTCCCACGAGCAGCCAGACGCCAACATAGGTCGCCACGCGCACTTTTGTACCCATACCACTTGCCCCTTCCGATGGCCGAGACTACAGTCAAACCGTTGAGCCCACCATCCCACGGATGATTTCGACTCCTATCGCAACAAGCGGTGCAAACATTACAGAGAGAGACAAGTCTGGCATCGCGTTTTGATTTGGATATCCCCGCGCAATTCTTGACTGGCCTGCGTCTGATTCGGCATTTTCATCCAGCAGCGCCTGCACAACGAACTCGCCAACTCGATCCTGGGCGGCGAATTCGAAGAAGGGGCCCATATCATGGTGGACCTGCAAAACGGCGATTTCACGTTCGGCAAGCGGTAACGTGGGAAAGCGATACCGACCGCGGATCACGCAGATGGCACGGATTATTCACGACGTCGTAGCTGAGTTCGCAAGAACTCAGGTGGTGGTCCGATGTTTCGCTGAATTCTTGCGAATTCAGCTACGAACAGCGCGGCACTTCAAGGGACATGCGTGACCCGGGCTGCCCGCTCGTTCAGCGTGACCCGCGCAGGCGCGGGTCGGCGGCGTCGCGCAGGGCTTCGCCGATCAGGTTGTAGGCCGTGATCGTGATGAAGATCGCCAGGCCGGGAAAGTGGATCAGCCACGGGGCGTGTTCCATCGCATCGCGTCCTTCGGCCAGCAGGCTGCCCCACGAGGTGGTCGGCTTTTGAATCCCCACTCCCAAGAAGGACAGCGCACTTTCCGTCAGGATGGCACCGGCGATTCCGAACGTCGCCGAGACCAACACGGGGGCCATCGCATTGGGGAGCACGTGGCGGAAGATGAGTCGCAGCGGTGAATATCCCAGAGCCTTCCCGGCCAT
The DNA here is from genome assembly GCA_031372385.1 of Planctomycetota bacterium. Taxonomy (GTDB): domain Bacteria; phylum Planctomycetota; class Planctomycetia; order Planctomycetales; family Planctomycetaceae; genus Schlesneria. The sequence continues at coordinate 2,279 of JANMLE010000010.1, forward strand.
CACGAACTCCTGATCGACGAGTCTCAGGAACTCGCCGCGAACCAGCCGCGCGATGCCCGTCCAACTGGTGAGACCGATCACCACCATGATGTTGATCAACCCCGGACCGCGCATCGCGACGATCGTGAGGATCAGGAAGAATGAGGGGAAACAGATGACGACTTCGATGATCCGCGACAGCACCAGATCGCAGACGCCCCGGTAATAACCCGCCAGTGAGCCGATCACGATTCCGATCACGACATAGATCGCCACGGCCACGATGCCGACCGACAGGCTGACTCGTCCACCCCAGATCATGCGGCAGAGGACGTCGCGGCCGAGTGTGTCGGTTCCCATCCAATGCGGCGTGTTCCACCGCGATGGCAGCTTCCTCGTGGAATCGGCTCCTGAGACATTGGGACGCTCGGCTGGCTTCGGTCGCCATCGTTCGGGATACCACGCCGGAGCAACGGACTTGCCCACCAGATCGTTTTCGTCGAGCGCGTAGGCGATCGGCGGCCACATCACCGAGTGGTACGAGACTGCGGCCTTCTGCGCGGCATCGTCGGCCGCGAGCAATCCCGACTTGTAGTCCGTGCGATCCACGCGCTGCGGCACCAGCCACCACCACGCGCAGGCGCTGAAGGCCGGGAGCAGACAAAAGCAAAGCAGCGCTTGTCGGGAACTGGTCCAACGGCTCCACAGCGGACACGTCAACAGCAGCAGCGTGGCGGTCATGAATCCCAGATCGCTCCACGAGAGCGACTTGAGAACCGGCCATTGACTCCGGGCGATCAGCTTCGGCTCCAACGATTCCAACAGCGGACGCAACCCGCTCTGGATGCCGCGCAGTTGAACGGTCGCCTGGGATCGATCCGCGTCCGCCGCCGCCACGAGGATCTTTTCTTGGAGCGAGCGCAGGCTGGTGGACGTGTCGGCGGGGAGTTCCAACGCCATCAGGTCGAACTGCAACTTCACGCTGCGGACCTGATCGTCAACCCTTTTGCGAGAGGCGGTCGTGGCCGCGGTGTCCGTGGCGGGTGGCATCTCGGTGCTGTT
>JANMLE010000072.1:0-4293 GCA_031372385.1 Planctomycetota bacterium
GGGATGAGTCTCGATCACGATCTCGGCATCGACTCGATCAAGCGTGTGGAGATCCTCTCCGCGTTGCAGGAGCGGGTTCCGAATCTGCCCGCGTTCAAGCCCGAGGAGCTTGGTTCGCTGCACACGCTCAGCGACGTCGTCACGCTGGCAGAGAGTCGGGTGACGGGTGTCGAGGGGCGAGGGGCGAGGGGCGAGGGGCGAGTGCCAGAGTTGCCGTTGATGGTCGTTGGTCAGACCGCCGCGCCCATTCCTCAACCCACAACGATCAACCCTCAACCCGTGACGTGCAACGCTCAACCCTCCGCGTTGACGGCGACGGTGCTGTCCGTTGTGTCGGAGAAGACCGGCTATCCGACCGAGATGCTGAACCTGGGGATGAGCCTCGATCACGATCTCGGCATCGACTCCATCAAGCGTGTCGAAATCCTGTCGGCGTTGCAGGAGCGAGTCCCGAATTTGCCAGCGTTCAAGCCCGAGGAACTCGGTTCGCTGCACACACTGCGTGATGTCGTTGCGTTGGCCGAGAGTCGAGTGACGGGTGTTGAGGGGCGAGAGGCGAGGGGCGAGGGGCGAGAGCCAGAGGCGGCGTTGATGGTCGGCGGTCTGACTGCTGCGTACGCTCCTGAACCTGCCGCGCACGTCCCTCAACCTTCAACAGTCCACCCTCAGCCCTCGTCGCTGACGGCCTCGGTGTTGGCGGTCGTTTCCGACAAGACCGGGTATCCGACCGAGATGCTCAATCTCGGGATGAGCCTCGATCACGATCTCGGGATCGACTCGATCAAGCGCGTGGAAATTCTCTCGGCGTTGCAGGAGCGGGTTCCGAATCTCCCCGCGTTCAAGCCTGAGGAACTCGGTTCGCTGCACACACTGAGTGATGTCGTCGCGTTGGCGGAGAGTCGAGTGACGGGTGTTGATGGGCGAGGGGCGAGGGACGAGGGGCGAGAGCCAGAGGCGGCGTTGATGGTCGGCGGTCTGACTGCTGCGTACGCTCCTGAACCTGCCGCGCACGTCCCTCAACCTTCAACAGTCCACCCTCAGCCCTCGTCGCTGACGGCCACGGTGTTGGCGGTCGTTTCCGAGAAGACCGGGTATCCGACCGAGATGCTCAATCTCGGGATGAGCCTCGATCACGATCTCGGGATCGACTCGATCAAGCGCGTGGAGATCCTCTCGGCGTTGCAGGAGCGGGTTCCGAATCTTCCCGCGTTCAAGCCCGAGGAACTCGGTTCGCTGCACACGCTGAGCGATGTCGTCACGTTGGCCGAAGCTCGGAACTCGGAACGACGAGCGAGCGCCAGTCCGACCGGGCCGACACCATCAGCACGTGTCGGCGCATTCGTCGGTCAGACCGCAAATCCCTCGGCCCTCAGCCCTCAGCCCTCAGCCGCTTCCACGGTCCGTGATCGCACTGTGACGCAGGGCTCATTCTCCACGCAGCCGTCCACGCTGGTCCGCAGTGTTGTGCGTGCGGAACCGCTGCCGCCGGCTTCAGCGTCTCCCGAGTTGCCGATCATTCGCGGGGCGGAGATCTGGATCACCGAAGATGGTCTCGAATTGTCGCTGCGAATCGCGGCCGAGTTGTCGCAACGGGGATTCAAACCGCGCGTCGTCAACCTTGAGGAACCGTTCGTCTCGACCGTTCCCGAACGACTGGCGGGGTTGATCATCGTCGCTCCGGCCGACGGCACCCAAGACCGCCAGTTGTGGCGTTCGATCGAATGGCTGCAGAAGGCGGGGCCGGCACTGAAGCGGACGGCCGCGTTCGGAACGACTGTGTTTGCGACCGTGTCGCGACTCGACGGACGGTTCGGCTTCGAAGCGAATCAACGGCTGGCCGACCCGCTGTCGGGCGGCTTGGCCGGTCTGGCGAAATCGGCGGCGCGCGAATGGCCGGAACTGAACTGCAAGGCGATCGATCTCGCCGTTTGGCCGTCGGCCAGTGACGCGGCGATCCGGGTGGTCGACGAGTTGTTCCGCCAAGGACCGGTGGAAATCGGACTGTCACCGCGGGGACGCTGCACGCCGACCGTCGTCGATGAGTCGCTCGACAAGTTTCGCGCCGGTGCGCCGGCCATTCAACCGGGTGAGCTGGTGATCGTCAGCGGCGGTGCCCGCGGTGTGACCGCGGCCGCAGCCTTGGCGGCCGCGCAGGCGTGGCAGCCGCGGCTCGTCATCCTGGGACGCAGCCCCGTCCCGCCCGAAGAGCCTGACTGGTTGAAGAGGCTGTCATCCGAGGCCGAGATCAAACAGGGGCTGATCGAAAGCCTGCCGCGGGGGACGCTGCCGAAGGCGATCGAAGCACAGTACCGCCAGATCCTGTCGGGACGCGAAGTCTCTTCGACGTTGTCCCGGTTGCAGCGGACTGGTGTGCCGGTCAGCTACCACGCCGTTGACATCCGCGATCTCGCGACGCTCCGTCCGCTGCTGCTGAAGTTGCAGGACGAACATGGTCCGGTCCGCGGCGTGATCCACGGGGCGGGCGTGCTGGCCGATCAGCGCATCGAGGACAAGACGCGCGAACAGTTCGACCGGGTCTATCAAACCAAGGTCTCGGGGCTGCGCAATCTGCTGGGGGCGATCCAGCCCGACAAGCTGCATGCGCTCTGCCTGTTCTCGTCGTACACCGCCCGCTACGGCCGTGTCGGCCAGTGTGATTATGCGATCGCGAACGAGGTGCTCAACAAGCTGGCCCGTCAGTTCTCGATCGAACATCCGCGGACGCACGTCGTCTCATTCAACTGGGGACCGTGGGACGGTGGGATGGTCACCGGCGGTTTGAAGAAGCTGTTCGTTGCCGAGCAGGTCGGCTTGATCCCGATGGAGGATGGGGCCAGTCTGCTCGTGCGGGAACTGTCGCAATCGTCCAGCCTGCCGGTGGAGGTGCTGGTGCTCGGCAAGACTGACACGCCGGCTGCGGCTGCTGATTCAATCGTCGCGAATGATCGGCGCATCGCTGATGGCGCGGCCGGGTCAGTCGCGACACAAACAGCGCGGGTTGAAGACACCGTGTCCGAACAGGCCGAGCGCCGGGAATCTTCGAACATCCTGCTCGCGGGCAACCCCGCTTCCGATCGGTCCCTGCATCCGACTCGTCCGCCCGAACATCTGCCGGGCTCATCCAACGTCCTGCTGTCGACCGACACGGTCCTGAAACCCCGCCTGTCCGCGCCCGTCCCGGTTCGCCAGCAGGGATCGTCCAACGTGCTGCTGTCGGGTGTCACGCCGGAACGACCGAAGGAACAACCCCCCGCCCCGTTGCCCGGACCCAGCGGCTCGTGGGTGTTTGCCGAGATCGGGCAGACCAACAGCACCGATGCGGGTGAACTCAAGATCGCCTTCGAACGGACCCTGAACGTCAAACAGTATCCGTTCCTCGAATCACACGTGATCGGCGGCAAGGCGGTGATGCCGGTCGCGATGATGCTCGAATGGCTCGCCCACGGAACCATCCACCACAACCCCGGCCTGGAGTTGGAGGGCTTCGATGACTTCCGCGTCTTCCACGGCGTGCGGCTGGATCGCCACGACAGCCCCCTGCTGCGGGTGATGGTCGGCAAGGCCGTGCGGACCGGTGGCCGGTTCATCGCGCGGACACAACTCGTCGGCAGCTCCGGCGGCCGCGATGTGATCCATGCCGCGGGGAGCATCATCCTGACCTCGCACCCTGCGGCCGCTCCCGATCCGCAGTTGCAGGTCGCGCCGCGGGGCTATTCGCTCGACATGGCCACCGCCTATGCGACGAAGCTGTTCCACGGGTCGCACCTGCAGGGGATCGCGGCGGTGGAAGCCTGTTCGCCCGACGGCATCATTGTCGATTCGCGCACATCGCCCGCCCCGTGGGCCTGGATGCGCGAACCCGTGCGCAGCGCCTGGATCGCCGATCCGCTCTCCATTGATGCCGCGCTGCAGGCGGTCATCCTGTGGAGTCAGGAGATCCACGGCATTCCCTGCCTCCCCTGTTCGATCGCCGGCTACCGCCAGTTCCGCAAGGTCTTCCCGCACACCGGCGTGAAGATCGTGGTCCAAGTGACGCAGGCGACCGAACACACGATCCGCGCCGATGTTGAGTTCCTCGATCTTTCTGGTCAGGTCGTGGCCCTGATGACCGGCTGTGAAAGCATCGCGGATGCGTCGCTGGTCGCGGCCTTCCAACGCAACCGGCTCGAATGACAGCCGCGTCGAACTGTTGAATCCCGTCGATCACACATTCCAAGTCGAACGATGAGACACATCAAGGTGAGCCGGGCGGCGTCAGCCCCCGGACTGAGCAATGACAATCATCCGGGGGCT
>JANMLE010000007.1:0-5229 GCA_031372385.1 Planctomycetota bacterium
ATGCTACAAATCAGCCGACAATTGAACGCGGAGAGCATAGCGCATGAGGCTCACCGGGAGGAGTTCAGACTGCCAATAAACTCCAAAAATCAGCCGTTTTGTCCAAGAAACACGGCGTCAATGACTTATGTCGGAGACGTCCGACAAGACAAAGGTCGCCGAGTTCGCCAGCACGTTGAAACCGGACCGCATAGTTGCTGGTCGCTCGGTCACAAAGTCTCCGACTGAACTGAAGGAAGAGGCTCGGAACAAACTCCGCTACCGTGAGGCAACGAAGCACGCTCCGAAGTTCTGCCTCTACACAATTCGCCATACGTGGATCAATCGGATGCTCATCAGCGGAGTGGATGCGTTGACGGTGGCGATTCTGGCGGGTCATTCGGACCCAAGCACCTTAGCGAAGACGTATCAACATCTTTCACAAAACCCTCGCTTCATGCTCGAACAAGCGAGGCGGGCGGGATGAACCCACTGCTAGTCCGTGAGCGAGTACGGTTGCTTACCGTAGGCTGACGTGACGAAGCTGAGTGCGCGGGGGCCTTCTCTTTGCCGGAGCTGGTTCCTCGCGTTCCCGCTTCGTGACTTCCAAATACGCTCCCAACTGTTCTTCACTGACCCGAACACCTGGGCAGCGGTGATGTCCGAGCTTCCCGTTCTCAATGAGCGAGTACGCTGTGCTCGCGGAGCAATTCAACCGCTCCGCGACTTCCGCGACGCGCAGTAATTTCGGCGTGGTCATGCGGGATCTTTCGTGGCAGGAAAAATGACGGTGGGGCATGAACCTCACTATCGGTTTGGAATCATTCGTCTGCGTCATGCTGGGCGGGGCGGCCCTATTGCAAATTACGCGGGGCGACGTGGTGTGGCCGCCGTTGAGGACGGTTCACTCGCGGGCGAGGCTTGTGCGGAGCGGGATTTGAGTGCTGACCAGAAATCTCGCTTGCACAAGAAGCCATTCAAACCGTCTTGAAAGGCGACGTGGACGCCTTCGCCCGTCTGGCAACACCAGACGCATTTGCCTTCCGTGAAACTGTTGATCGTGACCATGACTTTCTCTCTGGCGGGATGGGGGAGTGGCGATCGCGTCCTGAAGCGGATGCGAATCACGCGGGGAAAGCACTCAAGAGGGGAGTGCCCCGCAAAGTAAAGAAAAGTCTTCCGGTCGCGAGACGGGTCGTCTGCATCAGACAACGCTGCATCGCAGCTCTGGAAGTGCGGAGAGTCGGCAGGGCGACTCTCCGCGAATTCGATCAAACGGTCTCATCACTGCCGCGACTCGATTCGGCGTCGAGAATGAATTCCCACGCTTGGCCGATGAGCAGCCTCACGATGGGAAGATCGTCCCGACCGAACGTGGTCGTGGTTTTGAACTCGTTGCCGTCCCGATAGGTGCGTTGAATTGTCACCTTGTAGAACGACACGATCCGGCCGTCGATCTCCGTCGGATTGGCGAAGACACTGACGGCGATGCCGCGTCGGCGAAAGACCTTCGCGGGCTTCACTGCACTCGGAGCGGCAGCAGACTCTTTGGCGTTGGCCATACAAAAATGGGGAAGGGGATAGTTTCGCCGAATCAGTCGATGAGACCGATCCGGCACGGTTATGGTCGTCCTGCGACTTCGGCTGCTGTGACCGTGACCGTTGATCACGCATCGACCTCCCTGCGGGCGATCTGTGAGTTTGCGGGCAACGATCAACAAGAGCGTTCATCACAAGACACTCCTCGTTCGCCAAAACGGCGAAACGGTGGAGCCGAAGGAAACCGGCCCAAGGCCGGGGAAACGCTAAACGGATCGGCGAGTCGATCAAAACGGGATCGCTCACCTAAAAAGGGGATTGCAAAATCATGGGGAGCCGTCAGGGGCAGCTCCCCGGTCGATCAGTAGTCGTCCGGCAGTAAGGCGGTGATCGCACCGCCCTCTCCGTCTTCGATGAACCACAGTTTCTCGTGCGTTGACTGGTCTTCAAACACTTGCAGTTTGTCGAGGCCGTCGTGACGACGGGCTTCTTCCTGAAGGTGCAAGAGACACCGGAAAATCGTCGATTCTCCGAACGTCTCGAACGCGGTACGTGTGACGACGAAGGGCTTCGTCGTCGTGGGCGTGAACGTCCAAGACGACTCGGGGCTGGCATACGAAATCTCCTGCGGCTTGAGTTTCAATCCTTCCATAGCAACGGGGGTAAAGGGACAAAAGACGGTTCCGTCGGAACCGTGCCAAAAACATCGCGACGACACTCCGCCGGCATCTCCCTGAAAGACGCGGACGGTGGTCATCGGATGGAACGGCCAAACGCGAACACTTCGTTGAAATACACAGTCCACAAAACAACACACAGCGCTCGTGGGGGGCCAGCTTGCTCGTCCCGTCGGCGAGGACGAACCGGCCTGATCATGAAACCAAACCCATGAAGAAGACCGTTGAAGGTTCGTCGGGTGCAGGGCGGAGCCCTTGCCCTTCAGACGTAGCGAGCAAGAGCGAGCGTCCATGCCCAGCGAACAATCGTGAGCGAAAAGCATGGAACGGCTGAAGGGCAAGGGGTCGAGGAGCCGTGCGACGAGAGCCCCTTGCACCCCCAAGCTGGGGCGGGGAACACACTTACAACACAACACAACACACAAAAACAACGGGGTGTACCGGGGCGGACAGGTGCCGGACACCCTCCGGTACACCCGATGGTACACCTGCCGAAGTAGGCTATGGACATGCGATGACCTCCGGCTTGATGAGGGGGGCGGGTTCTCCATCGCACGGATACCAGATCGGTTCGTAGAGGATACGTTCCGGCTGCATCTCTTCGGCCGAGGCGAACCGCCAGAGACTCGCACCGGGTTTGTCGCGGAGTGCCTTTCGCAGCGCGTCGCGTCGGCGGGCCGTCGGCGCGACCGGCAGTACGGTGAACTTGTCGATGGTCGCTTCCGGGAAATGTCATCGATGCCCGGAGACCTCGGCGAGTACGGCATCGCCCTGCGACTTCGTGGCCGCGATTTGCTGGACACCAGAAGTCGTCCGGTCTTCTTCCAAGTAGAAGACTTTGGCATGGCCGCGAGTCCTCAACAGAAACGTGGCATCGGGGGCACAGACGAGACGGGGCACCGAACGCAGCAGCGTCTACGCTCGCGGTCGCGTGCCACTCCGTCGCGATCACAGATGTTCGTTAGTATGCTCGGGCCGAATGACGTGATGGCTCGCTCCACTCGCTTCAGCGATACGAAACCCGTTTTGACGGCAGACTGATCGCCGTTTGAATCGAATCCAAACCATGACCCCTGAACGGCAGAGAAACGCATTTGATTTGGCGCAAAGACGTGCCGCCCAACACAGGGGGCGTTCAGAGTTTGCCGGGCAGGTTCTCGGAACGATTGGTGAGTCTCTCTACTGTTACGTTCCTCGTCTGTTGCGGCATCTGGGTTTCGAGCAATTGCTGATGATGCCCCATGCTGAAGTCGCGTGTCTCTACGACACCGGCTCTTGGGCCATCGATGATCTGATTCGTCTGCTGGAGCGGATCTCCGACGAGGCAGGTGCAGAAGAGAACGGGGCCGCCCCTGAACTCCCTTCTGCCACGATCGACGGCGATTCGCTTGTCGGAAGCGAGTCCGTTCGTCGGGTTCCATCGAACCTCAACGCCGAGTTCCAGCCCGTGGCATCGCCACATTCACCTGTGCCATCCGGAGGCGAAGAACTCAACGATGAGGCTGGCGCAAACCGGTCCGAACCGGAGACCGTATCCTGCGCGAACGACGCCGCGATGCAGGCGGAGTTTGAGGCGCTGCGGCAGGTGCTTTTCACTCACGCCTCGCATCCGTTGTTGGTTGAGGAACTGCGGGAGTTTCTCGAACCAGAAGACACCGACATCCCCACGGAGTTTCTTGGCAACTCTGTTCGTAAGGTTCTGGAGACACCATTCGTTCGATTGGCCCGACGCTGGGTTGGTCGCGGGCGTGTTCATTGCCTATTGAAACTGCTGGGGCGCGCGGTGGCGTCGATTCGAGCCGCGACGGGGTGCCCCGATGAGAATTCAACCATCGCCGATGTTGTGCTGCGACCGCGCGCGATCCCCGTCGCTCGGGACATCCACGATGACGGGAAGTCGTGGCGTGCGTGGTGCGACATCATTCATGAGCACGGCCTTGAATGGATGAAGCTCGGCACCGTCGCCGAATGCCTGCGCGATCTTCCCGGCACGCTGTGGCCCCGCTGTCCGACTTCACCGCTCTCACGTTTCGCCAACTCGCCGAGATGCCTGCCGTCGGCCCCAAGGGACTGGCCACGGTGATGGCTCCCGTTTGCAGTCTCGCCCTCGACTTGCAGGGACTCCCGCACGGCACGAACGTCCGGGTGAAGTTGATTCCCCGTCATCTTCGTGGCGTCCAAAACTGGATGGAGCGCGTGATGGAGTCGCGCGAAGTCCCCAACATGAATGAGGTGGCGATCCAATTGCTCCCCTGCGATTGTGAATGAGTCTCCGGCTGACACAGGATCGGCTTCGGGCCGGCATCTGACGTGTTACTTCGATGATGTTTTGCGGCAATTCGCTGTCGTCATTCTACGAATCAATTCGGAAGTCGTGACCATCGCAATGCCGTCGATTTGCTGAGTGGGAGGCCGGATGGGTGTGAGCGTCGAAAGTGGGATTTGCTGGGCGAGACACCACTGGCAGAAATCGTCGGTCTTGCTGCCCGGTTCGGCGTGGGAGACGAACATCTCGGTCGCCAGCGCGGCAACGAATCGGTTCCGCTGAATGGCGAGGTCTGCGGATGGCCGCGACTGCGGTGCGGAGAACGGCGAGGCGATCAGCAGTCGTCCCTCTTTCACGGCCGGACGCCAAGCGGTGGGAATCCTCATCCGCGTGATCTCTCGTGCCGGGCAGACGACGACGGGCTGGCGACCGCGCAGCAGCAGATCGAGGCATTCCTTTTCCATTGGCGAATGGAAACCGCCGATGACTGGAACTCCCGCGTCCCGTACTGCGCGAGCCAAGTCGTAGGTCTGAAGAATCACGTCGCCGGGGCAACGGGTCGAGCAGACGAACCCGAGCAGAGCGTTTTCGAGAAGTCTTGCGTCAAGACGAGTTGATTTTCCAGCGATCATCACCGATGCTCATCTCAGCGACCAGAATGGGCCGGCGTCAGTCGACTCGGGAGATTTGTCCCTGGCCGCTGCTTTTGTTTTCAGGCGACGCAGCGTCAATTGCAGGCGTTCATCAGCGGCTCCTGAATCCGTCGAA
>JANMLE010000008.1:0-1447 GCA_031372385.1 Planctomycetota bacterium
GACCGTGGCCTACAGCGGCGAGATTGACAAGCAGAAGCAGGCGGCCGACCTGATGGCCGCGGCGTTCGAACGGGAGGGGATGAAGCTGTTGCACATCATCGGCCCGATGACGGCCCACAGCATTCACAAAGAGTCCGCGAAGGAAATCGAAGCGAAGCTCGCCGAATGGGCGATTCAGGGCCGACGCGCGGTTCCCACGCAGCCGTCCCATCTCCGGGATTCTAAGCTGGTCGCACAGTTTGCCACGTACACGTTGAAGTACAACTCGACGCAGGGGCTGACCATCTTGGGCTTGGGCGAACATTGGGAGGAAGGTCGAGTCACGGTGACATTCGGTCGAACCACCCCCGCCCCGGTCTTCCGAGTGGCGACGAAGAACGTTACGGCTTTCAAACTGAACGTGCCAGGTGACGGTTGGTCCCTGAAAGATGCGCCAGGCAACGCGATCAAGAATCGAACTTGGCATCTGCACTTTGATGACGGTTCCGCAGTGACACAAAAGGCTCGTCCCGACGGCAGCTTTGAGTTCCGCGTGGTCCGCGATGAGACAGGCTGGAAGCTCGGCGAGCTACCAGCCAGCCTCCGCAAGAAGCACGGTTTGCAAGGTCCGATTGACGACGCTTTCATGGACTCGTTCGTGTTCGTCAAGCCGAGTGGCGCCTGCCGCAGTGAGCCGGTCGACAAGTGGGTGAAATCGGAATTCGATCACGCGGTCACGCACTGGCGACAGCAGATGCGCGGCGATGCCGTTGTGAAGTCCGACACCGAAATCACCGACCGGGACATCGCCTCGTCGAACCTGGTGCTGTGGGGAGATTTCCAGGCGAACAAAGTCTTGGCGAAAATCGCGGACATGCTGCCGATCCGCTGGACGGTCGAATCGATCGCGGCGGGCGATCGATCGTTTGACGCTGGACAGCATGCCTTGATCGCGATCTATCCGAACCCGCTCAACCCGGAAAAGTACGTCGTGCTCAACAGCAGTTTCACCTACCGCGAATACGACTATCTGAACAACGCCCGCCAGGTCTCCAAGCTGCCGGACTGGGCGATCGTGGACGTGCGCACGCCACCGAACAGCCGCTTTCCCGGCAAGGTTGTCGCGGCGGACTTCTTCGACGAACGGTGGCAACTGAAGCCGGTCACGGCAAAATGAGTTCGAAGACTGTCGCAGGCCGGGAGAGTCAAACGACGCGAACGACAGAACATGCCCCGCTGTGATCGATCGCAATTCACTTGGAAAGACATCAAGAGGAATCGCCATGAGCGCCGAAGCCCGCGTTGCCGAATTGAAGCTCGAATTTCCACCGCCGCCCAAACCCGGCGGGATTTACCATCCGGTGGTGATTGTCGGGAACCTGGCCTATGTTTCCGGACACGGGCCGATGCGCACTGACGGCTCGATGATCTCGGGCAAGGTCGGAGCGACGATGAGCGAAGCGGAAGC
>JANMLE010000140.1:0-9011 GCA_031372385.1 Planctomycetota bacterium
GCGTTGTGCCCGGCCAGCAACCGCGTGGCCGTCAGCGGCAATTGCCAAACCTTCAGCAGTCCGTCGTCGCCCGCGGAAACAAGCTGCTGGTGATTCGGATGAAACAACAATCCTCGCACCGGTCCGGCGTGCGCCCCGAGGACTCCCTGCGACTTGCCGTCGAGCACGCTCCACGTCCCGACGTTCCCCGCCGCATCGCCGCTGGCGATCTGGTTGTTGTCGGCTCGCACGGTCGCCACGAGCGGTTCCGCCGCGTGTCCCGACAGCGACAACAGGACGCGGCCGTCGTCGAGCTTCGTGACCCGCCCGATCTTGTCGCCGCCGAACGAAACGGCCCATTGCCCGTTCAGGCTGACGGCCACCGCCCGCACATTCGCGGTCGCTTCCGCAAAGCCCCGCAGTGCAACGCCGTTAAGGATTTTATGTAGCGGAACACGCCCGAGGTCCGAGGTTTGTTAGCGCCCGCCGGAACTCTGGCGAGTTCCGCTACATGCAATGCCCCGGCGTTTACTGGGACAAAATCCTTAACGGCGTTGCCCGCAGTGGCTCGTCACGCGGCACGTCCCAGATTCGCAGCGTGTTGTCCGCCGCACCGGAAACGACGACCGAACTATCGGGATGGCTGACAAGGCTCAGCACCGGACCGCTATGCCCGGCCAGTGTGCGAATCTCTTTGCCAGTCGCCGCGTCCCACAACTTGATCGTCTGATCAGCACCGCCCGAGATCACGTACTGCTGGTTCGGCGTAAAGATCGCCGCATTGACCGGCGCGGAATGCCCCACCAACGCACTCGGCGCGGAGCCCGGTTGTCCCCAAGCGAGACTCACACCCAGACTGCCGACCACCCACGTCAGCGACGCCGCGAAGAGGACGCGCACGGCAAAGCGGCGTTGCAAGTTCCATCGCGATTCACTCTCCAGGCGGGGACATTGGGGGGAAGGAAGGCGGGGCGTAAAAAGAAAACTACCCGGCAGCCATCGCATTTGGCGACGCAGGCCGACGCCAAACCCGCGGCTGCCGTGCGAAGATCCGAAAAGCTGCTCGGCATCTGGCAGCGTTATCGCCAACAATTCCAAACGGCGCGTTCCTCGGCTTCACGGCTGAAGCTGATTGACGAGTTGTTTCACCAGCCGTATCTCCCGATCAGTTCGGCCAAGTCGGTGTTGAATGTCACGTTTTGATCGGCCTCGCTGAATGTCGAGAAGCTGGTCACGGCGGGCATTCTCGAAGAATTGCCCGGCCGGACCTATGCCCGCGTTTTTCGTGCCCGTGAGATCATCGAAACCGTGGAAGCCAACGACGCCGCATAGTCCGGCCCCATTCCCCTTCCCCGCGACGATCTGAGCCAGCCGAAGATGATTCAGCCTCGCCTACTGTCGGCTTGTCGCTCCGCCGACAAGCGTCCCGTCGGCGGAGCGACGGGACTACGGTAACTCGCACAATCCGACGGCGTCTTCGGAATCGTCGCCGTGGACCATGCGGTCGAAGAACGTGGAGGGCGGCAACTGGCGGGGTGGCCCGACTTGTTCGGCCAGCAACGTTTAACGTGCCACGGCTTCGGAGTCTGCGGAGAAGCAGTGCCGAGGGAGTGTCAACGTCCGATCACACTGCTTCTCCGACGACTCCGAAGCAGTGGCACGCCTCAACTTCAAAAGCGACCCAAGCCGGGCCACCCAGCCGAACCGTTTACTGAAGGCTTGTGTCCCATCGGCGTTAGGGTCGAACGATCACGCCGTCAAACAGTGGATGACCGAACCCACAAGCCGTGCTAAACTGACGCCACAGTCATGCAGAATCAAAGGAGTCAAAAATCATGAGCGTCAGCATCAGCCTGCCCGATGAACTCGAACAGGCCCTGCGCCGCCGCGCCACGGCCGTCGGCCAAGACCTCACGACGTTCGTGGCAAAGATCGTCACGGAAAAGCTGGAGAGCGCTCCAGTGCCTGAGAAGCGGCGACGTTCTCACGAGGCATTTCGGAAACATCTGGAGTCATGGATCAAGCTTCATCCCGTCTCGACGCACTTCGTCGATGATCGCCGTGAATCAATTTACGAAGGTCGCGGCGAATGAAGGTTCTCATCGACACCAATCTGCTGACTCGCATGGCCATCACCAGTGATCCTCAGCACGCAATCGCAGTTCAGGCAATCCTGAAGCTCGACGAAACCGACTGTGACATCTGCCTGATTCCACAGGTTCTTTATGAGTATTGGTCCGTCGCCACTCGCCCGGTCGAAGTCAACGGATTGGGGATGTCGCCCACCGCAGTCGGAGATTCCCTCCGCGATTTGATCGACACGTATGAACTTCATCGTGATGAGGGACGTGTGTTCGATCTTTGGCAACAACTCGTGAGCACTCACGCCGTGAAAGGCAAGAATGCCCATGATGCTCGCATTGTTGCCGCCATGCTGTGTCACGGCTTGAGACTCTGGTCACGTTCAACACGCCGGACTTCGCCCGCTTCACGGGGATCAAGGTCTTCTCCCCCGCAGATGTCCTGAACGGCCTGCTCACGACGTGAAACCGCCACGGTGAGTTTGGACTCCGGTTGGATTGATAAACCGTCTCAACGGGATGCGAGTGCCGTTTACGATTTGGCAACTTGTCCCGGCCTCTCGCGCCGATGGCATCCCACGGGAGCACCTGCGAAGCCTCGTCAAAGATGACGACATCGAATGGAAACTCGGGCGATTCCAGGTACGTGCTGACCGCGAGCGGACTCATCATCCAACACGGCTGGCGTCTGACGAGTCGATTCGGCACACGACCGAAAAACTGTCGCAACGGCAGGTGTCGCTTCTTCTTGTTAACTTCGCGCGAAAGGATTCCGAATTCCGATGTCGCCGGTACTCCGAAAACTGCCGCATGGGGTCGCTCTGGGTCGCTCAGCAGCTTCGCCCTGATTTGTCTGGTCCCAAACTCAATGGCGAGCCTGTCGAGAGTGCGGAATTCTTGAATGATGCGTTCATGATCTTCCAGCCTCACCGCCAGAACTTCATTGGCTGGCCATGATTGTGCCGCCCTTCCAGGCTTGTTGAAAGTCGGGTCCACGAGAGTTTGGTTTCTTCGCCGGTTCGTCCATTTGCACCGTGAGGGGAATGGAGAAATCCACTCCGACCAAGGCGGCTTCACCCGGCCCCAGCGTGGGCAAGAACGCAGCGGCTGCGCGGTCAATCTCGCCGCACGCGCGTTCGACGACTTCGCGATCTCGGTCGTTGATGAGGCGGTGAACGATGAGCGTACCGACTTGGCTGAGCACGCCGTTCGGCAAGTCACGCGGTTGTTGCGTGGCAAGGCAGAGGGTGAGCCAATACTTCCGACCTTCTTTTGCGATCAACTCGAAAGCATTGAGATCGACGCGAGAATCCTCATCGCCAATGGACTTGTTGAGGAAGTGATGGGCTTCATCCAAGAAAACGATCACGGGTTGGTTGGCTGCTCGGAAGCGATCTTCGCGAGCTTGATGGAGCAAGTAGCGACCGATGGCATTAGCTACGACCTCACGAGCATTGAAGTCGAATGCGAGGTCACGAAGTGACAGATGCAGGATTCGATGAGGAGAATCGGCACGAAGAAATTCGGTCAGTTTGTCCGTGAGGGACGGTAGTTGCTCTGGCTTCGACTCTCCGGGCTTTAACCGCTCTGGCTTGAACACACATGCCAACTCAGGAGCATTCACGACGCCTTCGATTCGGTGAACCAACGAGACGCAGTAACCAGCAGCGTTGTCATCTTCCTTACCAAAATATCCGGGCTTGTACCCCGGATCTTTAATGCATTCGGCAATTACCTGTGCTGCGAGCGAGCCGATGGGAAAGGCAGCGTCGGGCCGACCAAGAAGGACCGCGTTTTTGGAAAGCGCGTCATCGAACGTTCCTCGTTCTTGGTCTGCTTTGATCAGGATTCCATTCTTGAGATACGACTTGACTGCCTTTGCATCACACTCAAGCACCTTCAGGCTGGTTATCGCACGCCGCAGAATAGGGGCTTGGGCCTTTGCTGAAGGTTGGAAGATTGCGAAGAGGTCCGGGATCGTGAGATGTCGGTGCGGCATGCTCACCAACTCAAAGCTCTTGCCGTCGTTTGGCACTTCGCGTGGTTGATCGATTCGACCAAGTGCCAATCGCAGAGTCACAGAGTCATCGAACTCGTACTCGCCAGTGGCATCAAGCACGATGATCTTGCAGTGGTGCTTTGCGGATTGCTCGACGATCCGAGCGAGTGTGTAACTCTTGCCGCCGCCTGTTGTGCCGAGGATGGCGCAATGTCTTCCGAAAAGTCGTTCGGGAGTCGCTTTGACGATGACCGATCGTTCGCGGGCCACCCACCCAAGTTCAATCGTGATCGCGTCGGTTGCTGTTGCGCCTGCTGAGCATTCAGCGACCCAGCGCACGAGACTCGGTGGTGCCGAATACACGCGGTCGCCGAGCCGAGGATATTGGGCGATGCCACGAACCAGTTCAGGCTTCGTGAGATCGAGCGTCGCGAGCAATTGAACGAGCGCGACGGGATGCAAGTCGTCTGGTTGTGACAGTGAAGGCTCAGCGGAAAGTCGTTCCTTCTCGGACAGCGCGACTCGCGTCACCCGTCCAAGGACGCCGTTGAGTCCGGTCTGGATCACAACGAACTCGCCGACCTGCCCAGTGCCCAGCGGCAGGCCATAGAGCATCTTGCCGCCGGAGTTTGCGGCTGCCGGAGCAGTCACTTTCACCAGTCCCGGTGTCACCTCGCAAACACCGCCGAGAAGCCGGGTCGGGTCAAAAGGCGAAGTCACTTCTTGCATGTGGCATCCTCGACTCGAAGGGCTTTGACCAGTTCCACAAATCGCTGGTTTTCCAATTGCCCGGCTGGATTGGGAACAAGAGTGACGAACTGCCCGAAGTCGCAATCCAGCAAGACCACGTTTTCGAAGGCATCATTACCAACAAACTTGGAAAAGCGATTGAGGTACGAATTCGCCCGACCGTTCGCCTCCCCTTCGGCGGCTGATTCCAACGCCTTCGTCGCGACAACAAGATTGAAATGGGGATTGCTCGCCAATGCCGAAAGGATTGGCTCTGAAAGGTGGTCGTCATTGAAGCCAAAACCAATCGCGAACACGGTGGTCGTATTGGCCTGCCGCAGCGCGAACTGAAATCTTGCCATCATTTCCAAGAACGGCGCGCGATAGGAAAGTTGGTACTTCGTGGCTCGGGGATAAATCATGACGGCCTCGTCGGTCGCGCTGTCTCGTTCGATGTCACCGTTCGAATTTTTCCAATCGACCGAGCCATGCAGCTTGTAGAGATGAAAAACGCCATCCACATAGAGCGGTTCTCGTTGGTTGGGGATTCGCCGAACCAAGTCATACTCGTAATGACGTCCGTCGAATCGTTGTGGATACGTATGCGAGAAGCCGTCAATGACCGGTAGTCCGATCAGTCCTGCCGCACGCTCAAGGCACACGTCGTAGTTTGTCGTGAAGACTCGAACCCGAGACTTGTCGTTCGGCAGGCGTGCGAGGCGTCGGAGCAAATCGCAGTGGGACGCGAGGGTCGTCTCGTTCGTCAGGAAACCCCGACACTTCGCAACGATCGCCTTTTCGACTGCCTTGAGAAAGGTCTTCAAATCAGGACCGGAAGAGTTGAACTCTTCGGCCAACTGGCAGCGTGACAAAAACTCTTCGACGTTCCCGTTGCCGTCCACTGGGACTTTGTAACCGGATCGCTTCAATGCTTCATCGAAGCCGGACTGGCCGGATGCCACGCTCCAAAGTTCATTCATCGACGGGCCGCCTACTGCAATCGAAGCACCACTGCCGATGAGGCAAACGACATTTTCCGCGAGCAGGAAATGAGTCAGTCGTTCTCGCAGCCGATCGCTTGTCTTGTGGTCGTCATCATCGACCACATCGCGCCAACCAGAGGCGTCGAATTTCACGCGTATGGATTCAGGCATTTGTATTTCCAATCGTTCTGGGCGTTGCATGGAGTGTATTCGGGGAATGATCTCTGGCGATGCCTGCTGGTTTCGTATTCGTCACCCGTCAGCGATGTCCTCGGCAGCATCGTCTGGCATCTCATCAGATGTGTCTTCGTCATTGGCTGGCTCGTGGCGCGGGATCTGAAATGCAGCGTTGCCGACTCGGATGTTGATGCTGGTTTCGTTCCAGTGGGCGGCGAGGGGGGGCGGGATGGTCGGGGCTTCGTTGAGCAAGCTTTGAAGCGGCACGCGGACGTATCGTTCCAGGAATGATGTCATCGTCTTGCCAGCCACGGAATCGAGGTGTTCCCAAGCGGCACTGCCGATGAAGACTTCTCCCTGATGAGCGCGGAAGGCTTGGATCAGGGCGTCGAGCTTGGGGTTCGGCGTGCTGTCCAAGCAGACGAGGACGGGAGTGAATCCGCTGGATCGGCAGTCGGCAGGGAAGTCGAGTTCTTCTTGCCAGCGGCCTTGTCCCGAAGCGGCGATCGTGACGCGAATTTTGAACTCGTAGGCGCGGTCGTCGAGCAAGCAATCGACTTGCCGACCTTTACTCCGATCACTTTGACGTTTGACCGGACTCTTCTTGGCCGGAGCCGGAGTGCCACCGATGGCGTGTGCAATGATCGGCTCGAACAGGTATCCGGTTTCCTGAGCGGCGCGATTGTCGATGTCGTAGAACCACTTCCTCCAAAACAGGAAACCGGCCAAGGCATCGCTGTTGAATTTGCCGAATTGCAACAAGCCGCGCGGGCCGACTTGCTCCAGCGTCGGAAGTGGCTGTGTGCTGAGAATGCGCTCGTACTTCAGTCGGGCTTTGTGCATGGATGCCAGGCAGGCGAAGTACGTGTCCGCGTCTGCTTGCGACGTCACCAATCGCTCGAAGAGAGCTTTGCCATCCAGGCCGGTGACGATCAGGTTTTCCAGCGGCTCACTGCTGAAGAACGAGGGGAGCGGTTTTTTGAAATCGAATTCGGGGAACTGATCGACGAGTCCCAAGTCTTGGATGATCCGCCCGACCAAGTACGCGCAACATTCATCGGTCAGACCAATGGCCTGCGAGCCGCTTCCCAGCGAGCGAGCCTTCTGCCACATCGTCGCCTGGGCTTTCGTCAGTCCCATAGTTGCAGCACTTTCTGTTTCTCTCCGCTCAGGAATCGCTGTTTGACTCGGCGAGTCACTTCCTCCAGAACGGGGCTCATTCCCGACGAGAGCGTGGGGACGAAGCTCAACAACGCGCCGGAACCGCGACTGGAGCGCATCGCCGCGAGGTCTTGTCGTAGCGACTCGGCAATCTGTTGGGCGAGCATCGGCGGCACCGCGTTGCCAATGAGTTGAGCTTTCTCTGACACGCTGCCTTTGAATTGGAAGTGCATCGGAAACGTCTGCAACGTGGCACACTCGCGAAGCGTGAGCGGACGGTGCTCCGTCGGATGGAGGAACTCACGGAGCACGCCACCCGTGATCGCCTTCGAGGGTTCGTCGGCTCGCAGGCGACGGACACCGGCGGGAGCACCGCCGCGTCGCTCGGTGGGAGTGCCATCCATCACTCGGCGAAAGGCACGCTTGCGGTAGCTCTCGTGCCAGAGTTCTTCCGGCAGGTCGCGCATCGTCTGGCCTTGTTCCAGCAACCGGGCGCGCCGCAGGTCTTCATCGCTGAGCGGTTGAATGACGTGATCGGTCAACGACTCATCACCGTCATGGAACGCGGGTGGCAAAACGCCAAGCGCCGCAGCCAGCGTGGGTGTCGTACATGACCTTTTGCCGTTGGCGAGATGCGCGCCGGGTGCTCCAAACGCCGCGTGAGTTGGCTCTGGAAATGACGGCTCCCAGCCCAGCCCGCCGATGGCAATGACTCGTTTGCGATGCTGCGGAACGCCAAAGTGAGCGGCGTTGATCTTGCGCAGGTGAACTCGGTAGCCAGCCTCAATGACGGGTTCGAGCAGTTCCAGCACGAAGTCACCGCGCGATCCGGTCAAGAATCCCTCGACGTTCTCGAAGACAAACGCGGCCGGGCGAACCCGTGCGATCAGACGGCTGAATTCGCCGACCAGCGAGTTGCGAGCGTCGGTGGCTCGCCGCATCCCCGCCGACGAAAAGCCCTGGCACGGCGGACCTCCGACGATGACCGTCGGGCAAGCGATGTCCAAATTGCGTGAGATCGCGACGCGCTGAATGTGGTCGCCCAAATTGGCTTGATACGTCTCAACCGCCGGCTCCCAGTTGTCGAACGCCGCCAAAGGATGGAAGCCGGCGCGAATGAATCCCAGCGAAAGGCCGCCGGCCCCGCAGAACAAGTCGATGATCGAAGGATGCACGATTGTCTTCCCTGCTCCATCAGTTCCTAATGACCGTCGATAGCGGCCGTGACAGCGTTTACTCTGCGGGCAGAGTATCAGTTTCGACGAAGGCGAGCGACCGGGCGGGGTACACCTGATTGATCCGCCAAGCATTCGGCAATGACGTTGGCGATGGTTTGACTCTTGCCTGTTCCCGGCGGTCCGTCGAGAACAAGACTGGCTCCCGACTTGATCGCGAGAATCGCTTCGAGTTGGCTGGCATCGCACGGCAGGATGGTAGGCAGCTTCGAGGGATGGACCTCCGCGTCGAATCTCGGTTCGGTGGTCCTGCTTGATCGGTTCCTCCGTTGAGCCGTCTACTCGTCTTCAACCAACTCGTCTTCAACCAATGTGAACTTGGTGACGAAGTTCGCCTTGTCGAACTCGATGCGAAAGCAGTCGAAGAAACCCTCGCGGCCGAGGATTATTCCTCACACGGTCAAGAATGAGACGTTTTACGTTTAGCCCCAACGCCATCGGCGTGGACGCGAATGTGGGCACAGCGTTGATCGCTCCCACGCCGATGGCGTTGGGGCTAAACGTCTCACTTGAGGCCGCGTGAGGTACAGCGAGGCGTTCCCCTCCGCGAAGCAGATCGGAATGTCGAGCGCGATGGCGAGGTCGGGGATCAGCAGTTCGACCTCGAAGATGCGGGCTGGCACGGCACACTCCGGACGCTCCGAAATCCCGTTCAGGAGCATTGGCT